>NZ_JHUS01000073.1:0-1490 GCF_000691465.1 Geobacillus sp. CAMR5420 | reverse complement strand
GACTCTCTCCCTCCTGTTTTCGGTTGATGTTGACAATCACCATCATAGCAGGGAGAGAGTCCTTTTTTCACGACATTTGCTTTTTTCTACCGCGCTTCGCTTGGTGGCCCCGACGAGCGTCGCGAACAAAAGTTCGCAACCCTCGTCGGGGATCATTTCGGAATGTCACCCACAAATATTTTACTCACACCATACCCTTCAACGTCGAAACACGTCTTTGGGGTGTTGATCAATGTAACCCATAAACCGAGCAATGACGTCATCAATATACATTTGGTCATTGTGAAACATATTCGCAATGACCGCGTCTTTGAGCTATTTACACACGCGTTCGATGGGATTCAGCTATGGGGAGTACGGAGGCAACAAGATAAAGTGAAACTAAATCTCCCTCTTGTGGCAAGAAATCTTTGGCCATTCTAGTATGGTGGATGCGTGCATTGTCGAGCACCGGCACGATCAGCTTGTCTGGATAAACGGCTCTCCAGAGTCTTTAAAAAATCCAAAAACGTCGTGGCATTCCTAGTTGTCGCTCGGTGAAGAACGGTGTCTCCATTAAGGATATTCACCACACCCAATAGAGAAACGTAGGCATGATGCCATAAGTGGGCACCTGTTTTTGCCGGCCAGCTTCTGACCAAGTGGCCCGCAAGACTTGATAGGGCCGGACGTGGGCCTCATCGACATATAAAATAACAGTGTTGGGATCAATCAGTTTTTTATAAGTTCCATTTGTTTCTCAAACGCTTATCGTGGTTCGGTATCGCCTTTCGCCGATGTATAGGTGAGCCAATTCCAAGAGAGTCCCATTCGATGTAAATAAAAGTTTACGAATCCCTTCTTGGGACATGGTGACCACGTAGCGCTCTCGAGTATAAGACTGAATGATCCACATATTCCAAGAAGAAGAAATGTCCCAACCGAGTTCGGCTGGTGTGTGGATCAAAATGATTTGTTTCAGTTCCTGTTGCTGTTCCGCCGTTAGAAACGGTTCCCGGCCCGGCAGATGTTTCCGATCGAGCAGTAGATCGATCCCGCCTTCGTTGAATAGGGATACATAAAACGCCTCACTTTGGCAGCACAGATTGAGCATGGAAGCGATCTCTTTGTTCAGATAACCTTCCATGACGAGGTGAACGGCCATGACGCGTTAACATAGGGGAATATTTTTGATTTTTCGCTCTTCTTAACGAAGTGTTCGTGACGTCCATCGAGATCATTAGTGATTTTCAATCGTTTCATGTTATTCCCGCTCCTTTTGGGATGTTTAGGAGCAGTATAACTAGAGCGGAAATCACTTATATGAACGTTAATGTTTTAATGTGCACCTATATAGTTAAGGTATATAAGCTGTAATAAAGAATTTCCACGGTTTTGTATTAATGTTCAAGCCAGTATATAATGCCGAGTATGCCGAGAGTCTGGTGGATAAACACTTTTTTGAATTAAGTGTTTTAAGACACAGAAGGGATATTAAAATATAGGTATAG
>NZ_JHUS01000072.1:0-45748 GCF_000691465.1 Geobacillus sp. CAMR5420 | reverse complement strand
TGTGGCTGAATAGTTACAGTGAAAGAGCTTTTATAGTTTGGCTTGTTTGTCAGGTTTAATTTTTAATTTCAAAGAAACGAGGTGATAACTATATTAAAACGGAGTTTTGATTTTGTCGTTTCTCTCATCGCTTTAATCATCTTATCGCCTGTCGTGTTGGTAACTGCAATACTTGTTCGCTATAAACTAGGATCTCCCGTTATCTTTAAACAACAACGTCCTGGGTTGCATGGCAAACCTTTTTACTTGTATAAATTTCGCACGATGACAGACGAACGAGATGAAAACGGAGAGCTATTACCTGATCATCTAAGACTGACACCGTTTGGGCAGTTTCTTAGGAAATTTAGTTTGGATGAGTTACCGCAGTTATTTAATGTGTTGAAAGGGGATATTAGTCTCGTAGGACCTAGACCGTTACTGATGGAATATTTAGAACTGTATACACCAGAGCAAGCTCGTCGTCATGAAGTAAAACCAGGCATTACTGGTTGGGCGCAAGTGAATGGACGTAATGCGATTTCATGGGAAGAAAAATTTAAACTGGATGTTTGGTATGTCGATAATCGCACTTTTTGGTTGGACATAAAAATATTGTTTCTTACCGTGATTAAAGTCTTAAAAAAGGAAGGTATTAATCAATCGGAATATGTTACAATGGAAAAGTTTGCAGGAAATGTATCTCAAAAACATCAAGTAAAGTGAGGTAGATTACTTTATGCAAGATATTGTTATCTATGGAGCAGGTGGTTTTGCTCGAGAGGTTGCATATTTAATTGAAATAATTAATGAGAAGAAAGTCACATGGAATTTAAAAGGATATATAGATGACAACCCTGAAAATACAGGCAAAATTCTAAACGGATATCCCGTATTAGGAACAATTGAATGGTTATTATCTCTTAATCAAGAAATTAATGTAGTTATTGGAATTGGTTCTCCTCGAGTAAAAAAATTAATTTATAATAAACTTAAAGATTATTCTCATATAAAATTTCCTAATATTATTCATCCTGGTGTTAGGATATCTAATACGAATAAGATAGGGATGGGGAATATTATATGTGAAGGAAACATATTAACTTGCAATATCGAAATTGGAAATTTTGTAATTGTTAACCTTAATTGTACTATTGGTCATGATACTGTTATTGAAGACTATACTACTATCCTTCCTAATTCATCTATTTCCGGTAATGTACGTCTTAAAGAAGGGGTCGACTTTGGTACGAACGCAACAATTATTCAAGGAGTCAGTGTGGGAGAGTACGCTATTATCGGTGCGGGAGCAGTCATTGTAAAGGACATTCCTCCACATTGTACAGCGGTTGGTGTACCTGCGAAACCTATTAAATTTCATGATGAAGCCAATCAGGCCTAAATCGTTTAGTAATTTTTAATAACTACCGAAGGTGTTTAATATGACAAACAAACAACAAAACAGAATTTACTTGTCCCCTCCCCACATGAGCGGGAATGAACAAAAGTATATTCAAGAAGCGTTTGAAACAAACTGGATTGCGCCGCTTGGCCCGAATGTCGATGCGTTTGAAAAAGAGTTGGCGGAATATGTAGGTTCGAAGGGTGCGGCCGCAGTTAGTTCGGGGACAGCGGCGATTCATCTTGCGTTGCGATTGTTGGATGTTCAACAAGGGGATAAAGTTTTTTGTTCCTCATTGACGTTTATCGCGAGTGCCAATCCGATTTTGTATCAAGGAGCAGAGCCTGTTTTTATCGATTCGGAGCCTGATACGTGGAATATGTCTCCGTTGGCGTTAGAAAGAGCGATGGAAGAGGCGAAGAAGGAAAGCAAGCTTCCGAAAGCGGTGGTTGTTGTTGATTTATACGGCCAAAGTGCGAAGATGGATGAAATTTTAGCGATTTGCAATCACTATCAAGTGCCAGTGGTCGAAGATGCGGCGGAGTCGCTTGGTTCTACATATAAAGGGAAGAAAAGTGGCACGTTTGGCAAGTTCGGCATTTATTCGTTTAACGGAAACAAAATTATTACCACATCTGGCGGAGGAATGTTGGTTTCCGATGATGTCGAAGCGTTGCAAAAAGCCCGCTTCTTGGCGACTCAGGCGCGCGATCCGGCTCCGCATTATCAACATAGCCAAGTAGGTTATAACTACCGCATGAGCAATATCGTCGCTGGAATCGGTCGGGCGCAGTTGGAAGTGTTGGACGAGCGAGTGAAGGCGAGACGGGCGATTTTTGATCGTTACGTGCAAGCGTTAGGGGATATCGAAGGCATTCACTTTATGCCTGAACTCGAAGGTACGATGTCCAACCGCTGGCTGACGACGTTGACGATCGACCAGCAAGCGCTTGGCGTGACGCCAATGGATATTATCAACGTGCTTGCGGAGGAAAATATTGAAGCACGTCCTGTATGGAAGCCGCTTCATCTGCAGCCTCTGTTTAACGGGGTAACGTATTACCCGCATCAGGAAGGTTGGAGCGTTTCGGATGAATTGTTTGCCAATGGCATTTGTTTGCCGTCTGGTTCCAGCATGACCATCGACGAACAAAAACGGGTTATTGATGTCTTTATCAAAGCGATTAAAAAATAACTGTTTGCGAGCCTCCTGTTGCAGCTGTTCGGCGGGAGGCTGCATTTATTTTTTTCGATTTGGAGGTGACTTTTGTCATGGAGAAAAAGCCGTTGCGGTTGGAAACCGAGCGTTTCAAACATATATTAATCGAAGCGTATCAACGCGGGGAATTGTCCGCCAATATTACCGCAAAAGACATGGTTCAGGAGCTTGCTCATCAGTTAAAACAAATTTTTAAAGGGGATAATTATAAGTAGTATTGGGAGGTATGTATGCTATCCTTTCAATAGTTGCCAAAGTCCGTGAAAAAGACGATTTGCTACATTCTTCAAGATGTCCAGTCGCTGGAGGAGTTGGAGTGGATGGAAAAATGATTTATATTCAAAAACGGAAGAAGGAACTGAATCGTTTCAACCGGGGAGGATGGCGCTTTTGGCGAATGTGGTTATTGACGCATGTGGGGGATTGCTTTATTCGTTTGTGCGAATTTATTTACGACGGATATGTTCTGAAATGTAAAATTACGAATTCCCTCTATGTTTTGCATCATGGTTATAGAGATCCTCTGCTTTCTCCTTCTAGCTATATCCGCTGCATCCATTTCATTGGTGAACTTCTCCATAACTACCCCATAGATGCTTCAAGATTGCTTTTTGTTATCTTCGCTTACGAGGAATCCTTTTTTACATAAAATTTCTTCCTCAATCATTACAAAACTATGATATGGATTGGTTTTTGAGAAGAAATCATTAATACGGTTGGGGTCAACATGTGTGAATAAGGGGAGAGTTGTAAAAACGTAAAATCTGTATTATAGATGTATGTGTAAAAGTAAATCTGGCTACTGGGGGAGATGATGCTAAATGGAGGCAAGTGAAAAAAAGATCAACGAGATACTGACGGAAAACAAAATTTATGAAATTCCTCCTTATCAACGGCCGTATTCTTGGGAGAAAAGCCATGCGCGCGAGTTGATAGAAGATATTTGCCAAGCTTATCAGCGTAATGACCCTGAATACTTTATCGGATCGATTATTACGATTGAAAAAGAACGCAACCGCCGTTATGAAGTCGTAGACGGCCAGCAGCGGTTAACGACTTTAAATATTATTTTTGCGGTTATGAAGCAGTTGATCACGCATCCTTCTAGTGTAGAGGATATTCAAAAACGAATTATGCCGGTAAACCCTTATACGGATGAACCGGAGCAGCCTCGCCTGATAGTCAGAAAGCAAGATCAAGCATTTTTTCAAAAGTATATCCTCATGGGGGAAGATATAAGCTCTGCACAAGAAATGAGTGAAACTCAAGCGAAGTTTTATGACAATATGCTTGAAATCAAACAAGTAGTTTCAGAATTCAGCGAAGTCGAGTTGCGGCGGTTGGTCAATTATATTTTAGAACATGTATATGTTGTCTTTGTGGTCACCGATAACTTTACCTCCGCCTACCGGCTTTTTAATGTCTTAAATGCGAGAGGAATGTCTCTTTCCAACGGGGATTTATTAAAAAACCGGCTGTTTGAATATTGTGAAAACAAGCCTCTTGAGAGAAGCCGAGTGGAAGAATGTTGGAATGAACTGGAGAATATCGTTGGCATTCGGCAGTTAGATAATTTCTTAAGCCATTTGCGGACTTCGATCAAAGGGAACAAGCAGCAGGAAATTCTTTATCAAGAGTTTGATGAGATCCTTGAAGAATATAAAGAAGCTCCCGCTCGTTTCGCTGAATTTCTCCTACGATCGGCTCATCATTATGAAAAAATTATGGAAAACGATTTCGATAATCATCTTAAGACGCAAAAACTCATCTCTTCCCTCCATCGGGTTGCTCATGATGAGTGGATACCTCCTGTGCTTGCGTTTCTAAATAAACCGGTGCCGGATATGGAATTCGCTGATTTTGTTGAATTAATGGAAAAAATCACGTACCAAAACTGGGTTCGCCGGCTTGGCAAAACAAAACGAAATACGGTTTATTATCAAGTGATTAATTTGATCAATAAAGGATGTTCAGCGGATGAACTGATTGAAACGGTTAAAAAATATGCGGATAATAAAGAATTTGAACAATTGATACGTGCGGATATTTACCATTCTCCTGCTGTAAAAGCAATACTCCTTCGCTTGGAACAAGAAAGCCAAGATCAGAGCGTGGTAAAACAATTCCATGGACGAATTACGGTGGAGCACATCCTTCCGCAAAAGCTAAAAGATGAATATTGGATCCAAGGTTTCACGCCTGATGTTCATCAAGAATTGGTTCATAAGCTTGGAAATTTGACTTTATTGAGCGGTGTGAAAAATTCTGCTGCACAATACTATTCATTTGACCGTAAAAAGGAAATTTACGAAAAACGAAACAAAAAAGTATCGTTTGATCTTACGAAAGAAATATTAGAGGAAAAGGAATGGACAAAGAATCAGATTCTCTCAAGACAAGAAAAACTGGTGAAAAAGGCGATGGAAATTTGGGGAATTCAATAGGGATTATGCCTGTTGTTTCTTGAATGTAGCTACTGTTGTCTATGAAGTTCCGACTGTTAATTGGTTGTCGTAAATACAAATTTTTATAATCGATTCTGAATATAAAGTGATGGTGTTGGGTTACAGTTCCAATTTGTAGATTGTTCGTAATCATATCTCTATTGCCATACAAAAATCAAATTCAGATGTTGATACGATAGGGTGATCAACAATGGTTTATAAAGCTTTGCTTATAGCAGTAGACCAATATTTAAATACTTCCCCTCTTCCTAATACAGTTAATGATGTTAGTGAAATAAAAAGATTGTTGTTAGAACCTCCGTCGTTTTTTAAAAAAGAAAATGTAGAGGTGTTTCAAGGGAACATTGCAAAGCGGAATATATTACACTCCGCTTTAACGTCCTTTTTTGAAGATGCTTCTCCAAATGATATATTATTTCTTTTTTGGGCAGGTCATGGCTTTTTGCATAATAATGAAGGTTATTTTGTTCCTTTCGATGGCGATGCTTATAATCCAGAAGATTCCATGATTAAAATGACAGATGTAAGAGATTTGATTGATCATACTATTGCTAGTACTGTACTGGCGTTTTTTGATACTTGTCATAGTGGTGCCATTGCAAGAAATATACAACATGAAATGGTAAGAGGCCTAGAGGTAAAAGGGTCGGGGAAAGTATTGATCGCTGCATGTACGTCAAATCAATGGGCGTGGGACAGAAATGGCCACGGTGCTTTTACGGATTATCTCATTAGAGGGTTGGAAGGCGAAGCTGCTGATGCAAACGGTGAGATTGATGTATATAATTTGTACTCCTATGTAAGCAAAAAAGTTGCTGAAGAGTTTAAGGATCAAACACCTGTAATGAAAAGCACCCTCACAGGGAAACCGTTATTATTAAAAAGAGTAGTGAAAAGAGAAGGTCAAAGTTTCGGAACGAGTCCAGCTATTGAAACGAAAATCGTAAATTCTTCAGGAGCGTATTTTTGGTTAGGTGATTTAACTTGCGAATATGACGAATACCGTGAACCAAAAGCAGGCACATATGAATTGGTATTGAAGAATCCTGATAGCAAAACGGAAAGAACGTTAAAATTGATGCAACAAAATAGCGGTCAATATGCTCTTTCAGTCCGAAATTTTGCTGATATGGTTACGATTGAAAATATTCGTGTTGAATCCCAAAAGGAGGATACAACAGTTACTATAACCCTAGTAAGTTTGGGGGACTATAGTTCATTTACCTTTCCTGAAATGTCTATCAATTTGATGGGAAAAAGATTATCAGCGGATGATATTGCTATGTTGCGAGTAAGGAGAATATTATTTGGTGAAGAATTACCTCGGTATGATCATTCTTCCGTATTGTTAGAAAGTATGATTATAAACCCCTCTAATGCAAAGATACAAGTGATTTCAAACCTTTTGCGTATCTTGAAAGAAAAAGGTTACACTATGGAACAGATCCGAGGAAAAGTGGTAGAACAACTCATTTTAACTGGGACACTACAGGAAATTGAGGATTTAACATTTGTTGTTGAGAATGGGGTAATCAAAAAAGTGTGCCTCCAAGGTTATCGTCCAAAATATTACGCAAATGTGGAACCAACAAAAATAGAAATCAATGAATCAGTAAATATTTAAAAAATAGTTTCCAATCATATTGTCCTTTTTTGGTTTTTGATGACCGAAATTTTAAATCGTTACGCCGTAATTTTATGATGAATGATAAATTTGCATCATTTAGTGTTAAAATACATAGTAAGATTGTACGAAAAAGGAACGATTAGCATTGTTGAGAGATGTCAGTAAGTGGGAACGAGTCGGGTATGGTAGAAAAAGTACACTGGAGAAAGAGGAATTGATATCTCCAGAGAAAATACATTATCTTATAAAATACCCGCGGCAGTTTAAAGAAGGAGTTTCTTGGGAGGATATTACAGAACTAATTGCCGCTGAAATTGGAGCTATATTTGGTTTAGAAATGATGAGTGTTGAGATTGTAACCAGAAACGGTAGAAGAGGATGTCTTCTACGAAATTTTGTAAAGGAATATGATGCAAAAATGACTGAAGAAGGTGGAGTTTTATTATCAGCGCTAGTCGACGATTATAAGGAGCTCCAAGAATCCTCGTTGAAGGACATGGAACTCATTGATGCTGGATTCAAAATAATGAAGAAATTTGTGTATTGGGAGACCATAAAATCAGAGTTTATAGATATGCAATTGTTTGATATTCTTATTGGCAATCAAGATAGGCACCCATTTAATTGGCAATTGCTATTTCTTGAAACAGGAGCAAAATTCTCTCCCATTTATGATAACGGTGCTTCTTTAGGGTTTCGATTTGAAGATGAAAAGCTGATACAAATGGTCTCGAATCCCCAAGAAATGAACAAATATACGGAAAAAACAAGGGTTAAGGCGGGTATATTTGAAAAGAAAAAGGTCAAAGCTAAAGACTTGTTAACATATATTAGTAAAAACTTTACAGATGAGTTTAATCAAAGTATCCAAAAGTTAGTTGAATTTGATTTAATAAGGTATTCTGATTTTATTCAATCATTAGATATTTTAAGCGAGGCACAAAAAGACTGGTTATTGAATATAGTGCCTTTTCGAAGAAAGAAAATATTGGAGTGGATTGGAAGGGATGATCAATAACATGAAAAAAGTTCATACACTTTTAGTGGTTTGGCAAAATCCTAAAACCCGTTCTTTTTATCATATAGGAACTCTTTCTCATTATGATGGCTATTATGAGTTCACTTACACCTATAATGCCTCTGGTCACGGAAAACTGAAAGATGCATTGAATAACGGGTATATGTTGCATCCGGCTTTCCCAGACCCAACTAAAATATATCGATCAAAGGAGCTGTTTCCGGCGTTTGAACGCCGATTGCCGTCACCAGATCGTGCGGATTTTAAAGCCATTTTGTCCGATTTAGGTCTGGATGAGAATTCCACTAAGATGGACTTGCTTCAACAAACACGTGGGCGGTTAGCCAGCGACACTTATTCTTTTGAGCAACCGCTGCGTCTTGAAGACGATGGAAAGCTGTGTGTCAGCTTTTTTGTTCATGGCATGCGCTATCAAAATCTTCCTCAAAATTGGGCAACATGGCTAGCCATTAACGAAACGTTGAAATTAGTACAAGAACCAACAAACACTTATGATCCCCATGCTGTTGCTATCTATACTCACGGAGGGAAGAAGCTTGGATATGTTCCAGCCTTTTATAGTAAGGCCGTCTTTTCCTTGTTAGAAAATGGAGCGAACCCTTCTGTTCGTGTTGTGTATATGAATGAAAAATCAACTCCTCATTGGTGGCTGAAAGTAGCCTTTGAGTGCGAGATTCCTTCTTTCCAAGGTGCAACATTGGATGAATTAGCCCCTGTTATGGGATAATACCTGCCGTGCTTCGAAGTTTGTCAAAGATTTAACATTAGCAGGGATGGCTTGATCCATTGCCATGGCTATTTATAACCCTCGGCAACGGCTTAGGCTATTCCGCCAACGAAGTCGTTGAAACAGATGAAAAAGGGACCAGTCGCAAAGCCGTCATGGAATCCAACGACTGACTGAGCGCTCCGACGTGCTTTGTCGCCTCATCGGAGAAGATGGATAAGGAAACTGGACTGAGAAGCGGAATATTCGCTTGAAGAAATTATTGCAAGCGCATAGAAATGGCATAGTGGAAAGGTGAAGGAAATACAAAGGCCTCCTGCTGAATGAGTGTTGTCAGCGGGAGGCTGAATTGCCCGTCTTCATCAATCAATCATTGTTAAAATCTAATCTTTTAGATCAATAATGCGCAAATGTTTTGGGGACGAATCGGTGCCAGTTATAATCATCGGCACTAGCGAATCTTGTTTATGAAGCCCCCCGTGGCTTGCTCCTCCAACATGAGTTGGAGAGCCTTCACCGATAAATTCAAATCCCGGTTTAGCACTTGCAACAAGATAATTTCCTCCATGAGAAGTCAGCGAGCTGTACAATCGGGCCAGTGCATCCGGATATTCATCATAAAAAATCTTATTGTTCTTTACCGTAAGATTCAAAACGCCTGCATCTCCTGCTAGATCCCACGATTGTTCATACTCATCCACCAATGGCCCATTCGGTTTAAAAATGAGTCTTCCCGGCCGAACTCCAGATATGACGTGCACGGATTCTTTTTCCATCCAGGCAATGACATCCACTCTGTCGTCTTTTTGCAGCGTTTTCGCGATATCCGGAAGTGGCGCTCACCACCCGAAATTTGTCGAAATATTGGTAATTGAAAGATAAAGGGGAGGGTATTACAATGATGGGTGAGAACTAATGTTCTGTGATTGGGAGGGATGGATGAGTGACGGTGAAGATTTTAAGCATTGGGTTGAGGGGGTTAGAAGGGTATCGGGTGCAGGTGGAGGTGCAGGAGGTGCCTGGGATTGCGGCGATGGTGATTGTTGGGTTGCCGGATGCGTCGGTGAAAGAGGCAAAGGAACGTGTTCTTGCTTCGCTTTATGCTTTCGGATGCGACTTTTTTGATAAAAGGCTCGTTGTTCATTTGTCTCCGCCGGAGCGGAAAAAGCATAGCCCGATGTTTGATTTGGCGATGGCGATTGGGATTTTGAAGGCAATGGGCAAGCTGACAGCGCCGGTTTCCCCGGATGCAGCGTTTTTAGGTTCGTTATCGTTGGATGGAGCGATTCAGCCGGTGGATGGCATGCTTCCAGCGATATTGGCGGCAAAGAAGCTCGGTTTTCAAAAAGTATACCTTCCGTATGATCCCACACTTCCGCTTCATCATTTGAAAGATCTCGATTGTATCTTTGTTCAGACATTGGAAGAAACGGTGCAATATCTGCAAGGACAACGTGTTCTTTCGTTATTCCCAGCTTTTCGCACTCCTGAAATCATAGACTCCCCGCGAAAGCATCATCGGGATTTTCAATCGATTATTGGCCATCATCAAGCAAAGCGAGCATTGGAGATCGCAGCGGCAGGCGGACATCACGTGTTAATGGTTGGACCGCCTGGGTGCGGGAAAAGTTTGTTGGCGGAAACGTTTCCGACGATTTTGCCGAGCCTTACTCATGATGCGCAGTTAGAGGTGATCAGTTTGTACCAGCTGGCAGGAGAAAAAATCGAGAACGGCCATCCGCCTTTTCGTCATCCGCATCATTCCGCTTCATCGGTTTCTTTAATTGGCGGGGGAACGCACCCAAAGCCTGGCGAGGTGTCGCTGGCACATCGCGGTGTTTTGTTTCTCGATGAAATGGCGGAATTTGCGAAAAAGACGCTGGATATGCTTCGCCAGCCGTTAGAGACGGGGAAAGTGACGATTAGCCGTATTTCGTCGACGGTGACATATCCTGCGGACTTTATTTTGCTTGGGGCGATGAATCCGTGTCCGTGTGGATATTTAGGCTCAAGAACGCGCTATTGCACATGCAGTCCGAAACAAATTCAAGCGTATCGAAATCGTGTTTCCGGGCCGATTTATGACCGGATGGATGTTTTATTGTCATTGGAAGTCATTGATTTCACCAAAGAAACGAGGGTTTCGGAATCTTCGGAAACCATAAGGAAAAGAGTAGAAGAAGCAAGAAGAAAGCAATATGAACGTTACGGAAAAGAAATAACGAATGGGCGTGTTCCTTTTGAGTTATTAATGGAAAAAAGCCCGCTTGCCAAAAGGCAGCAACTTCTGTTGCAGCAATGGGCATCCCAGCATCAATGGAGCAATCGTGTACAAACGAAAATCATTCGGCTGGCAAGGACCATTTCCGATTTAAAGGGAACCGAAGAGATAGCGGATGAATCGCTTTGGGAAGCGATGACGCTAAGATGGCTGAAAACATATACGAAGCAACAGGCAACAGCGAGGTAAAAAGAATGGGACGGCAAAAGCGGATCTGGGTGCCCCATCGGTTTTATCATATCGTTTGCCGCGGCAATCGGCGTGATCCCCTATTCAAGGAAACAAATGATTTTCTCGCTTTTCTTCATATCCTCCACCAGCTTCACGAAAAAATCCCATTTGAAGTAGCCGCATATTGCCTTATGACGAATCACTTTCACCTGCAGCTGCGCTCAAAACAGGAGCCGATTTCGAAAGTCATGGCGCTCATGAACAAACGGTATGCGAATTATTATAATACTCGCTATCGTTTGACGGGACATGTATTTGAAAAACGTTATTATGGTAAATGGATTGACAATGACAGTGGAATGTTGGAAGTGAGTCGATATATTCATCTCAATCCTGTAGAAGCTCATATGGTGCATGCGCCGGAACTTTACCGATGGAGAGTTTATTTGTATATGCATCCCAAATCGCTGCCCCCGAAATTTATGAATATGGATGCATGATTAGATTACTTTTCAGGAACAAAAACAGAGCGGAAGAAAAAATATGCTGAATTTGTGAGGGGGTGAGGCTGCCTGTCACTTGTCAGCCATCGAAAGCGCGTGGAAATGGCATCAGCGGAAAGGACGATGATTAGGCCGCCCCTTGGTGGGGCGGTTTATTTATAGGCATTTTCTATATACAGCGGTTTCCCTAATGAAATGAGTGCAAGAAAATTCTTTAAGGTGTAAAATATAATTACAATACCGTTTTAAAGGGGAGAGGAAAGGTATATGGAAGGGAATATGGAAAAGAGACCCTTCAATGTTTATTGTAATTCCATTAGTTTAAGTATGAGTCTTCATGATATTATCCTTAATCTTCAACAGCAATCGCCCGATGGAAATATATACCTCGGAAAGGTTACTATGAGCCCACAACACGCCAAACAATTTGCCTATTTGTTATTGAATTACATTAAGCAGTATGAAGAGATATTCGGTGAAATCCCTTCCCCACCAAGCGAGGAAAAGATTCAGGAACTTTCGCAATTAGGTATTATTGGTGTGAAGAGTGAGCAATAATGGAAGGTAACAAGATCAATACAGACTACATATTTATAACTGAGGACCCTCTAGGCAGAGAGGTGCGGCTCAAAAGCACAACATGGAATTATCATATTGTTGGTGGGGATCATACAAGGGAAGAGTTTATAGGCCAAGAAGATATGGTCAAGAGCGTCATTCAAGATCCTTGTTTTATATTGCCAAATACCCCGGACGATCAGCATGATACAAGACAAAAATATATAGATCTTGTGCAATTGCCTAAGTTTAAGTCGCTAAAGGCATTGGTCGTTATTGTCGACCATGAAGATGAAGCGTATGGTGACGTTGTTACCGTCATCGCCAAAAGCAGGTTAAACCAAGAGACAGGAGGTGCGATTTATGTTCGTCCAAAATTTACAGGAAAACGTTAAATACTCCTATGACTATGATCACGATGTTCTTTATATTTATTTGGGCGAACCAAAAGTGTCGTACGATGACGAAGCAGCTCCTGGTGTGTTTATCCGGTTTTCTGAAGAGGATGAGGTCATTACTGGCATTGTGATTATGGACTACAAGAAGCGGGATATTGAGAGTATAAAGAAGTTTATACCGGTGAATATTAATTTTCATATGATTAACGAACAAATCCATTAGTTTTGGCCGATTTTGCCTCTGGCATGGACTCAACTATATCATCCTTCGCTACTTTAATGCGGATGGGGCGCACGAGCCGGGGGCAAAGCGGTTTTATTTTCTAGAGGGCTGGTGAAAAACGACCGATTTCGCCGAACCCGTTGCTTTCGGCTGAAAGAGAAGCGTTGATTTTACAGGACTTCTCAATTTGAGAAGAGATTCCGTTTTCCGCGATTTTTCACGAAATCACCAGCCTTCCAGTTTCGAACATACTCGTTTTTAGTTAAGGGTATAGAGAGCGAAACAGCGGAGGAAAAAAGGTTTTTCCAAGGGCTCTCCCTCCTTTCCCGCCATGCGGGTGGGAGGAGGGTCAAATGTATTTGATCATGGCTGTTTCATCGCAACAGTCGAGTTTCGGGCAATTGACACAGTCAATCCACACTTTTTCCGGCAGTGTTGATTTATCTACGATCTCAAACCCGCATTTTCGAAAAAACTCCACTTGGTACGTGAAGGAGATTAACCGCTTCACCCCGAGTCTGGCCGCTTCGTTCGCAATATGTTCAACGAGCAGGCGGCCGATTCCTTTCCCCATATGCTCAGGAGATACGACGAGCGAACGCACTTCCCCGAGATCGTGCCCTAGGATATGCAGCCCAGCGGTGCCGACGATTTGACCGTTTTCCCTGGCGACATACATGCATTGCAAGTGCTGGTAGATGGACAGCAGCGAGCGGGGCAACACCAATCCTTTTTCCGCATAGTGTTGGATGAGCGCGTGCATGTCTTTGACATCGCTCGTGACGGCATGGTCGATTTGCATTTGGATCCCTCGCGATCAATCGTCATTGTATATTTATAAATATACAATATTTTGTTTTTATATTCAACCACAGATTTTCGTTGGCTGGGGGATGTTTCTGTCAAACGCTGCGCGGCAGGAGGAAAAAGAATGCCATTGTCGAAAGAATAAAGTGTTTTTTGGAAAGCAACAGGAATATGCATTGGATGATGGCATATTGGTCGATTGAATCGTATGGAAGTGTAGGGTTTTTCATGAAACGAGGGGGAAGGATATGAGCACGATTACCACGTTTGACAGTACGGTCGAAAGTTTGCTTGATTTGCTTGAAAGCATTCAGGAATGTCGAACACAGCTTCCTGATTTTCAGAGAGGCTGGGTTTGGGATGACGAGCGGATTCGGAATTTGTTGATCAGTGTTTCTCTCTCTTATCCGATCGGTGCGGTGATGATGCTCCAGACGGGAAATCCGAATGTCCGTTTTGCCTCAAGGCCGATCGAAGGGGTCGATAACGTGAACCAAGTGGAACCGGAACGGCTGATTCTTGACGGTCAACAGCGGCTGACGGCGTTGTTTCAATCATTGAAATTGAAAGCGCCTGTAGCGACAAGAGACAAGAGAGACAAGGCAATCAAACGGTTCTACTATATTGACATTGACAAAATGTTAGATCCGAACGTCGACCGAGAAGAGACGATCGTCAGTGTTCCGGAAGACCGGATCATTCGCGGACCGGGAGGGAGGGTTGTTCTTGATTGTTCTGACTTGGAGAAAGAATGCGAAGCGGGAATGCTTCCGGTGAATTTGCTTTTCGATCCTGCGGGGTTGTTGGCGTGGCAGACGCGCTATTTTTCGGATTCAACGAAAATTGCGGAACGGTCATTGAAGTGGCAAAAGTTGATGACGGACGTATTTCCCCGTTTTCAGCAATATCAAGTGCCTGTTATTATGCTTCGGAAGCCGACTCCGAAAGAGGCGGTTTGCCAAGTTTTTGAGAATGTAAACACGGGGGGCGTCTCTCTGACCGTCTTCGAGCTTCTTACCGCCACATTTGCGGCGGAAGATTTCAAGCTGAGGGATGATTGGGAAGAGAAGGAAGCAAAATTAAAGAGATCTGGAGAAATTTACAACAAAGTGTTGGCCGATATCAGCAGCACCGACTTCCTGCAGGCAGTTGCGTTGTTGGCCACGTACAATCGACGAAAAGCGGGGGACGGCGTGGCGGTCAGCTGCAAGCGGCGCGACATCTTGCAGTTGACGTTGGCGGATTACCAAAGATGGGCGGATCGGGTGACGGAAGGGTTTATTCAGGCGGCTCAATTTTTGCATGAGCAACATGTGTTTTCCGCGCGCGACTTGCCGTACGGCACCCAGTTGATCCCGCTGGCGGCCATTTTTGTCGAGCTGGGAAAAGAGGCGCACAATGTTTGTGTCCGTGACCGAATCGCCCGTTGGTATTGGTGCGGTGTATTGGGTGAATTGTATGGAGGAGCGACGGAGACGCGGATTGCCCGTGACGTGGTGGAAGTCGTCGAATGGATTCGCGGCGGTGCGGAGCCGACGACGGTGCGGGATGCCCATTTCGCCGCTGATCGCCTCTTCACGCTGCGCACGCGAAACAGCGCCGCTTATAAAGGGTTGCACGCATTGCTCATGAGGGAAGGGGCGCGGGATTTCTTATCTGGGGTGCCGATCGATATTCAGACGTATTACGGCGAATCGATTGATATTCACCATATTTTCCCTCGTGACTATTGCGAAAAACGGGGGATTGAGAAAGCGAAGTACGATTGCATTATGAATAAAACCCCATTGTCCTATAAAACGAATCGGATGATTGGCCGTGATGCTCCAAGTGTATATTTGAAGAAACTAGAGGAGAGGAAAGGCGTTTCGGCAGCGGTGTTGGATGACATCCTGCAAACGCATGTCATTGATGTGGCATCGATAAGAGCGGATGATTTTGACCAGTTTTTTGAAAAAAGAAGGCTGGCTCTGCTTGCGATGATCGAGCGGGTGATGGGTAAGAAAGTGGAGTGAGCGGGACGGGAGGATGTTGTAGGGGAGAGGTTTTGGTTTATATTTCAAGTTTCAAGGAAAAGGAACAAATGCCTTGGAACGACGTATTCGCAGGGAGATCAAAGGGGGAAAACTTGGTGGAAAAACAGGAACAGATACATTGGCTGCTGGACAGCAGACAAATGGAAATAGAATATTTATGAATTGGAAAAACTGGCGGTGCAACTGGCCGATATGCGAAGTTCGTTTGGATCGGAAGCTGTGCAGGGGTAGGGGGACGGAAAAAGGCACTTGTTATCGTTGGGGAGAGGGCATGAACCAACGGCTGTTTGCGGAGGAAATGTGGAAGTCGTTGCTGGATAAGCTGTACGAAGGAAAAATGGTATCGACGTTCAAAGGGAAGGAAGCGTTTCGCGTTGTTTCGTTTTCCGATGAGGGGGTTATTGTGCGATTGAGTTCGAAGGAGAAGGATGTGTTTCTAAGCAAGAAGGCGATGGTCAATGTGATTGAGAAGCTCATCGCCCATGAAGATGGCGTGCGGAAAAAAATGGTGGACCCGGAATTCCGTCTAAAGTTAGGGCTGTTTTTGCTTCACCCGTGGACGGAGAAAGTGGTGCGCCAGGAGGAGGGGAAACGCCGTCCGTATTTGTTGTTAACGGATGAAGCCCGTCAGCGATTGGCAAGCGGCGAGTAGAGGGATTGACACACTGGGAAGTGCGCTCGCTTTGGCGGCCAAAGGCCAAGGGAAAAGTCCGACTGTTGCTTGTTCCACACGCCAAGAGCCATAGGGAAAAGACCAGTGATAAGAGCCGCGCGGTTGCGGCTCTTTTGTGCTGCCTATTTGTCCATTTCCTTTGCAAGGTCGGCGACTTCGGCGACGGTCAGGCCGGTTCGTTTGGCGATCTCGTGAATGGGAAGAACATCAAGCAAATTTTTGGCGATTTCGATGGCCTTCCGTTTTTCCGTTTGCTTGATCGCCTGCTCCTTTTCTTGCATGACTCTTTGCACTGCTTGTTCTTTTTCTTGTATCGCTCTTTGCACTGCTTGTTCTTTTTCCTGCATCACTTTCTTCAACATTTCTTCTTTTTCTTGTTCAAGTTCTTCGACTAACAGGCGAAACACTTTGTTCATTTTGATCCACTCCTTTACTTTTTCGGCGTATGACCGGTCGATGAATTTGTCTGTAGCGGTCAGAACGCCAGCGATGATGTGCAGCTGTTTCGGTTCGTCGCCGATCGCTTTCGCCAGCTCGATCGTTTTTTCGATCATCGTTTGCCGGTCGAAGCGGGTGTGCATGAGCGGCACGAGGATGAGTTTCATCGTTTCTTCCGGAGTGAGCGGTTCGCCGTTGTGGACTTTTTCTTCAATGGCATGGAAAATCGCATCGCCGTTGAATTCGCCAAGCAACACCGCTTTGGATGAAAGAAACACATCGCCGGCGTCAAGCTGTTCGCGGGCGCTCGTGACATCGCTTGTGTAGATCACAACGATGCGAATCGGGCGTATTCGTTTTTCCTGTTGATAGTATGTGTGAAGGATGCGGCAGGCATAATCAAGATACTTTAAATGGTTGTCGAGAAATCGTTCATTGCTTTCGTACTCCAGAAGCAAAATGGAATCGTCTTCGAGAAGAAACACGGTGTCGGCGCGCCGTTCATCCGCCCGTACAGACGGAAATTCGTTTGGAAGCAGTGCTTTGATCCGTGGGAGTCCGTGAAGTCCGTATACATCGAGGGCTTGGTTTTGGTACAATGCGCTCAGCGACTTGAACAAAATGTCTTTGGCGTGATGCGAGATCCCGCCTGGCATCGTCTTCACTCCATTCGCTTTTGACCTAATTATACTACTTGCCCGATCGATTGTCAGCTGCCATCGTGAGCGGAAACACGGTGTTCGTTCGGTGGGAGTGAATGACATCTTCTTGAAAAATAAAACGGGTTGTGACTCAGAACAGACGGATGAATGACGCTGTTTTGCCCTCACGGCCGGATAAACACTTCCGTTCCGTTCGGAACGATGGAGGCGAGTTCGAGCACGTCTTTGTTGTGCATGCGGATGCAGCCTTTGGATACGTATTTGCCGATCGAGGACGGGTCGTTCGTGCCGTGGATGCCGTAATGGACTTTGGATAAGCTGAGCCACATGGCGCCGAACGGACCGCCCGGGTTCGGCTGGCGGTTGACGATGACAAAATCGCCGACAGGCGTGGCGGTGACCATTTTGCCGACGCCGATCGGATACGTGCGGATCGTTCGTCCCCGGTGTTTTAACGTCAGCTGGCGGCGGCTGATCGAGATGTGGATCGTGTAGGGAATCGATCCTTTCGGCGGAAGGTGGGGGATGACGATCTCCTGCCCGGGAAAGATGACGGACGCGGCGGTCAACCCATTGGCGCGAAGGAGCGCCTCAACAGATGTGCGGTAGTCGCGGGCGATGGAGGCGATCGTTTCCCCGTGTTTGACGATATGTTTGTACATGGCATTTCGCTCCTTTTTTTCGCTGGATGGAGAAAATAGCTCCGATTGATGATACATTAGTGTATGAGAAGATTCGAATAAGGTTGCTCAAATGGGAAGAGAGTCTCATGCGCATGGCATGCGGCCGCCAATGCCGTATGAACGCGCTGTGCGTTAGTCTATACTTGATAGGGAGCGTTGCCTAACGGGTGTTTCTTGTCAAAACGTGTAGGTGAAAAAGGAGGATGGCGCGAATGAGAACGTTTGTCCTAAAACCGGAAGGACAGAAGGTTGATTACGAGCTGTATGCCGAGCTCTCCCCTGTCCCGCTTGAGATCATTGACGGCGATCTCTTTTTTACGAAAGAGGAGCGGGAAAACTTGCTTAAGCTGTTGATATACAATGTCGGCATTAATCGGACGCTTGAGATCATCGAGGAATGGAAGGAGCGGTGAAAGCGGCGCCCGGTCGATATCGGGGCCGCATCGATGTTGGGGGTTACGGGCGGTAAGGGAACAAAATGTTCTTTTCCCCTTTTTCTTTGGCGACGAAGACGTCTTGATGGATTTCGAACACGCCAAAAGCGCTATGGAACGTCTGAATGACGCGGACGCGATACACGTCGTGAAGCGGTTTGTTCTCATCAGACATCGACCATGACGACAGTTTTTCCACCTCATCGATGCGGTAGTCGAACGTCTCGACGCCGAAGTCTTGCATAAAGACGTGGGCGCGGCGCTGGATGTAGACGTCTTTTGGGAATTTCTTTTTCATAAGCGGGTGAAACAGCTCCCAAGAGCTGCCAAAATCCCCTGCCTGCTCGTAGCGGTAAAACGTGTCAACGATTTCCTTTGCCTCGTTCCGTTCGTTCGAAAGAAACAGAGACAAGATCGCCACCAACACGGCGACGGCAGTGAGAACCGCCACCCCAGTCCTGGCTCGGATCGTCTTTTGGCGGTAGCGTGGGAACATGGGGTCTCCTCTCCTCTCTGTTATACCATATGCACGATGGGCGGCGGATATGGGCAGGGAAAGGGCGGAAGCGCCGTGGCATGTGTCACAGGATAGACATACGGCCGCATTTTTTAGTCAAAAAATTCATCAGAGTGTAGTAAAATGGATGGCAGAAGTTGTTGGAAATGATGCACTAGCGTGAGAAACGGTGGTTTGTCCTATTTGGAGGCGGGTGAAAAGGCGGAGCGTTTAGGGCTCCGTTTTTCCTTTGCCGTTCCGCTGAAAACAGAGATGCAGGAGAGGTAGAGAGCGATGCGGAAATCATTTATTTATGCGCTGTTGGTCGCCATTATGGTTGCTTGGGGCTTGAACGTGACGGCGTTGAAAATTCTTGTGGAGCATTTTTCGCCCGTCGCGTTGACGGCGCTGCGCATTCTAACGGCCGGGTTGGTCGTGCTTTTGTTTTTATGGGGGATCGGCAAGCTTCAAAAAGTCAGTTGGAATGAGGCGAAACAGATTGGTTTGGCCGCATTGTTCAGCGTGGTGGCCCATCACTTCTTTTTAGCTTTGGGGCTCGCGAGGACGACGGCGGTGAACGCGGGCCTTGTTTTAGGGATGGTGCCGCTTGTGACGGCGCTGTTGGCGATCGTGTTTTTGGGACAGCGGCCGACGTTGTTTCGTTTGCTTGGCATCGCGCTCGGGTTTTTTGGCGTCGTGTTTGTCGTCGCGAACGGCGATGGCGGCCTCGGCCATTTGTCAATCGGGGATGTGTACATCTTTTTGGCCGTCTTGGCGCAAGGGATCAGCTTCATTATGATCAAAAAGGCGACGGTCGAGGCGCGGGTGATGACAGGGTGGATGCTCGTCTTCGGGTCGCTTTGGCTGTTTGTCTTAAGCCTCGTGCTCGAGCCGAGCGGCCTATCGAGTTTGAAAGAGGGTACGTTGCCGCTTTGGCTCATTTTCCTTGCTTCGGCTGTCGTGGCGACGGCGCTTGGCCATATGTTTTATAACCAGGCTGTTCAACATCTTGGCCCCGCTGAGTCGGCGGTGTTCATCAACCTCAATCCGCTCTTTTCGTTGCTTGGGGCGCACTGGTTGCTTGGTGAGCCGATTTCATGGATGCAGTTGGCTGGTTTTCTCTTCATCGTCGCGGGCGTGATGTTCGGCAGCGGGGGGATGGATGACGTGATCGCCCGTTTCCGCCGGGCGAAGGCGGTGGAGGGCGGAAGGAAGGCGGGGATGTAGCCGCCTTGGAATCCCCTGCTTTTCGGCCTTGCGTGCAAGTGGCGAAACATTCATATCCAGGAATGGAGGGGGCTTCACATTGCGGTCGGCGTCTTGGCTGTCTCTTCTCGAAAAGGGACAGCCATTTTTGTGCCATCGGCAGGATTTTGCTTGATGATGTCGAAAAAGAGAATACGAAACGTATTCGTGTGAGGTGAATGTATGGCGATCGATCACGACCGGTTGTTCAAGGAGTTGTTGCAGACGTTTTTTGAGGAATTTGTGCTTCTCTTCTTTCCGGATATGCACGAGCATATTGATTTCAACCATTTGTCGTTTTTGTCCGAAGAGCTGTTTACGGACGTAACGGCTGGGGAGAAGTACCACGTTGACCTGCTCGTCGAGACGAAGTTCAAAGGAAAAGACGGATTGATCATTGTTCACGTAGAAAACCAAGCGTACATCCAATCGTCATTTCCAGAAAGAATGTTTCTTTACTTCAGCCGCTTGTTTGAAAAATACCGCACTCCGATCATTCCGATTGCTGTATTCAGCTATGATGCCATCCGAGACGAACCCTCCTCGTTTACGCTTTCCTTTCCGTTCGGTGATGTGCTTGACTTTCACTTTTTCCCTGTCGAGTTGCGTAAGCAAAACTGGCGCCAATTCATCCGCACCGACAACCCGGTGGCGGCTGCGCTGCTTAGCAAAATGGGTTATACTGAAAGTGAACGAGTGGAACTGAAAAAGCAATTTTTGCGCATGTTGGTGCGTCTTGAGCTAGACGAGGCAAGACAGCGTTTGTTGATGGGCTTTTTTGAAACGTATGTGAAGCTGTCCGATGAAGAAGAACAACAGCTTCGAAGCGAGGTGGAACAAATGGAGACGAAAGAAAAAGAACGCGTGCTGGAATTGATCATTTCGTACGAGCAAAAGGGAAAAATTCAAGGCCGAAAGGAAGGACGGGAGGAAGGGCGCAAAGAGGGAGCGGAACAAGAAAAACGGCACATTGCGAAACGGATGTTGATGAAAGGGTTTGATGCGCAGACGATTCACGAACTGACCGGATTGCCTGTGACGGAGATTGAGGAAATGAAACAAAGCGGCTTCAAGTGAATGGAAATCAAACAGGCGGGGCAAAAGGCCAGCCCCGCCCTAGCGCGTTGGTTTTGCTGCTGTGGATTCCCGTTTGATCAGTTTCGTAGACAATAGCACTTCCTGAAAAGGTTCGTTCGGGTTGTCCCACCGCCATCGCAACAATTCCACCGCTCGTTTGCCGTAGCGCTTCAGGTCGATGTCGACGGTCGTGATTTTCGGCGTCGCGATTTGCGACAGCTGCCCGTTGTCAAAGCTGCAGACGGAAACGTCATCGGGCACTTTTAGCCCGTACTGCTGCAGGCCGGTGCTGACGAAAAAGCCAAGCCCGTCATTGACGCAAAACCAGGCGGTCGGCTGCCGCTTCAGCTCGCGGATGTAGCCTGCGATGACCGTTTCGTCCTCTTGCGCCTGGCAGAACATCCACTCCTCGTTCGGTTTCACTCCATAGTCTTTCAGCGCCAATAAGTACCCTTCATCGTCTTTGGCGAGGAGACCCCCACTTCAACGACCAAAGGGAGTAAGTGGGGGAGGAATCGCTTTTTTTGTTTTTGTATCACTAAAAAAATATGATATAATATATGATATAATATATTATATAATATATTTAGTGAAAGAGAGGTGAGACAAATGGACATGACGTTAACAGCCAAAATCAAAATTTACCCAACAGCGGAACAAGCAGAAGTATTGAAAGCCACCCTTTCCGCTTATCGACAAGCGTGCAACGCTGTATCTGTTGTGATTTTCGACACAAAAGTGCTTGCACAAGCCAAGTTACACGACATGACCTATCGTCTACTTCGATCAAACTACGCTTTGCGTTCACAAATGGCGCAATCTGTGATTAAAACGGTTATCGCTAGATACCGTTCCCTAAAAAGCAATGGTCATGAATGGACATTGGTTCGCTTTAAAAAGCCTGAATATGATCTCGTTTGGAATCGAGATTACTCCATTGTTCAAGGGTTATTTTCTGTCAATACACTAGAAGGACGAATCAAAGTACCGTTCGAACCAAAAGGCATGGAACAATATTTTGATGGCTCATGGACGTTTGGCACAGCCAAACTCGTCTACAAGCATAACAAATTCTTTTTGCACATTCCCATGACCAAAACGATTCCAACCGTGGATGAACACAACATTCGCCAAGTGGTCGGTGTCGATGTAGGGGTTAACTTTCTTGCAGTAGCTTATGATTCGCAAGGGAAAACTATCTTTTTTAACGGACGAAAAATCAAGCATATGCGTGCCAAGTACAAACGAATGCGAAAAACCCTCCAGCAAAAAGGGACGGCTTCTGCGCGTCGGAAGTTGAAAACAATCGGACAACGAGAAAACCGTTGGATGACGGATGTGAACCATGCTGTCACGAAGGCACTCGTTCGTCAATATGGAGAACGTACCCTTTTTGTATTAGAAGATTTAACAGGCATTCGTGAAAAAACAGAACGTGTACGTATCCATGACCGATATGAAACCGTATCGTGGGCTTTCTATCAGTTCCGTCAACTGTTAGAGTATAAGGCACGTTTGCATGGGTCAAAAGTGATTGTGGTTGCTCCGCATTACACCTCTTTGACATGTCCAAAGTGTGGTCATACGGAAAAAGCCAATCGAAAGAAGCGTACACACACCTTTTGTTGCCGAACATGCGGATACACCTCAAACGATGACCGCATTGGTGCTATGAACCTTCAACGAAAAGGAATAGAGTACATCGTTGAAGGAACGACACAGGCATGACCTGCGTCGTTGGGCAGTTGTCAACCTGCCCCCTGATGCAACCCCAAGTCAAGGAAGGAGGACGAAGGCCGTTTGAACTTCTGGGGAGTTGCAAGCCCCCACTTCACGCGTTAGCGAAGTGGGGGTAGTTGACACCGCTCTTGATAGCTCGGCGAATAGTGGACGTCGCCGACAAACGCGATGTCGGTATGGTGGAGCTCCAACAAATGTTGGACGGCCACATACGCCCCGAACCGATTGTTGGTCAGCACCGCATCGGTATTGACTGGCTCGGCTCGCCCATCTTAGCCCCGCTCGTCATTGCGCTCATGATGGCGTGGAAGTTTGTCGGCTATTATGCGCTGCTGTTTTTGTCCGGCTTGGAAAGCATCCCGAAAGAAGTGTATGAAGCGGCGGAAATTGACGGAGCGATTGGCTGGAAGCGGGTTTGGCACGTGACGATTCCAATGCTGTACCCTTCGTTTTATACGGTGACGATTTTGGCGGTCGGTTTGATGTTTGGCATTTTCACGGAGCCATATGTGTTGACGGGCGGCGGGCCGGAGTATGCGACCCATACGTGGCAGCTAGAGATTTACAACCAGGCGTTTGAAAAATTAAATGCGGGGTATGGAACCGCGGTCGCGATTATCAATTCGATCGTCACCTTTGCGTCGATTTTCGTCTTTCGCAAGGTGTTGGAAAAATGGGGTGGCAAACATGGCTGGGAGTAAAACATGGAAGGTCGGACTGCTTTATGTTTTGGCGTTTGCCGTTTTGTTCGTCATGGTGTTTCCGTATTGGTATATGGTGTTAGGCTCTCTTGCCCCATGGAATGAGGTCGACCGAAAGCTCATTCCGTCGTCATTGACGCTTCGCTCGTATGAATGGCTGTTTCAAGGCGGCGAAGATGTCGTGCCGCGTCCGTGGCTTCGGGCATTTTTCAACAGTTTGCTCGTCACGTCGGCGTCAACGCTGCTCATGCTTGTGACGGCCGTGATGGTTGGATATGCGTTGTCGAAAGTGAAATTTAAAGGGAGACAATGGGTCAACAACGCGATTTTGTTTCAAATGTTTTATCCGTCGATCATTTTGCTTATTCCACTGTTTCTGATCGTCCGGTATTTCGGCTGGTACAACACGTATTGGGCGATGATCTTGCCGAAGGCCGTCAACTTGTGGGCCATCTTTATGTACACGAACTTTTTCCGCAGCATTCCCGATGAATTGATCGAAGCGGCAAAGATGGATGGAGCGGGCCATTTCACCATCATTCGCCGCATTGTCTGGCCGATGTCGCGCTCGATTACGACGATCATTTTCTTGTTCCTTTTTATGGAACGATGGGTGGAACTGCTTTGGGATATGCTTGTTGTGAATAACGAAAAGATGTTGACGTTAAACGTGTTGTTGGCGCAAATGTTTGGACCATACGGCGGATATCCGGGGCCGATGTACGCCGCCTCAGTGCTTCTCACGCTGCCGATTTTGATTTTGTTCCTTTTGTTTAGCAAGAATTTTAAAGAAGGCATGCAGTTCATATTAAAATAATAAAAACATCATGATAGGAAGAGGGAGCAGGGAGAGACGTTATGCAGACAAGGACGCCGACGATGAAAACATGCCAGACACTGCTTGAGGAATTTCAGCGTGCTCCTCAGCCGCTTCGGGTGGAGAAGCTCGTGTTTGCCGGCGTTGGGGGGCGGGATGTGTACAACATTTCCGCGCCGTTTGAAGACGATGGCGAGTGGGTCATTGCCGGACGGGTGGAGGCAAGAGACAGCGAGCAATCAGAAGTATACTTTTTCGTCGAGCGTGAAGGGACATGGGTGCCGCGGGAAGGGGCGCCGGTGTTTGCCTTGCAGGATCCGTTTGTTTCGCGGGTGCACGGGCATCTCGTGTTTGGCGGCGTGGAGACGTTTCCGCATCCCGTGCTTCACGGGAAGCTGTATTGGCGGACGGTGTTTTACCGCGGAAAAACGATCAATGAATTGGCGCATTTTTTCACCGGTCCCGACGGGATGAAAGACATTCGTCTTGTCGAGCTGCGGGATGGGTCGGTTGGGGTCTTCACCCGTCCGCAAGGGGAAAAAGGCGGACGCGGAAAAATCGGCTTCACCCGCATCGGTGCGCTCGATGAGTTGACGGTGGAGGCGATTGAGAATGCCCCATTGATTGACGGCCAATTTGCCGATGAAGAATGGGGAGGCGCCAACGAAGTGCATTTGCTTGGCAATGGGCTCGTCGGCGTCTTGGGCCATATCGCTTGTTTCGATCAGGAGCGGAACCGTCATTATTATCCGATGGTGTTTGCGTTCAATCCAGATACGGGGGAAGCGTCGGACATGGAGTTGATCGCCACAAGAGCCCATTTCCTCGATGGCCCGGCGAAGCGTCCGGATTTGGCGGATGTCGTGTTTAGCGGCGGACTGATTCGCAAAGGGGACGGCACGGCCGATTTTTACGCTGGAACAAGTGACGCAGAAGCGCAAAAACTAACAATCGTTGATCCATTTACGAAATACGAAAGGCAGGGGTGACGATGCACCTTTACCGCTACGAAGAAAACCCGCTGATTACACCGAACGATGTGCCGCCGCACCACGACGGGTTTGAAGTGATCGGGGCGTTTAACGCTGGGGTGGCGAAATTTCAAGGGGAAGTGTTGCTGCTTCTTCGGGTGGCGGAGCGGCCGATGTCGGATGACCCGAACATCGTGAAAGCACCGGTATGGAACCCAGAGACGGGGAAGGTCGATGTTTACGAATTTCGCAAAGACGATCCGCGCTATGATTTTTCCGATCCTCGGGTGATCAAAGAGGCGGGGGCGGAGCGGTTTTTGTATTTGACGTCGCTCTCCTATTTGCGCCTCGCCCGGAGTCAAGACGGGCGGCGGTTTACGATCGACGACCGCCCGTTCGTCTATCCATCGAATGAGCTCGAGACATTTGGTATTGAAGATCCGCGCATTACGTACATTGACGGCACGTATTACATTTATTTCAGCGCCGTCTCACCAAAAGGAGTCGGCGAGGCGATGGTGTCCACAACGGATTTCCGGACGGTGACGCACCACGGCATGATTTTCGCTCCGGAAAATAAAGATGTGCTCATTTTTCCGGAGAAGATCAACGGCAAATATTACGCTCTCCATCGCCCAGTGCCGCGAAGCAACGGCCGCCCCGAGGTGTGGATCGCGGAGTCGGAGAATCTGCTTCATTGGGGGAATCACCGCTTTTTGTTCGGTCTGCGCGAAGGAAAGTGGGACAGCGCCCGCATCGGCGGCGGGGCGGTGCCGATCAAAACGGAGCACGGCTGGCTCGAGTTGTACCATGGGGCGTCGGATGACCACCGCTATTGCATGGGGGCGGTGCTGCTCGATTTGAACGACCCGGCAAAAGTTATCGCCCGCTCGGAGCGGCCGCTTGTTGAGCCGGAAGCGGATTATGAGGTGAACGGCTTTTTCGGCCGCGTCGTGTTCTCATGCGGGGCGCTTGTTGACGGCGATGTTGTGAAAATGTATTACGGCGCCGCCGATACGTCGATGGCGTGCGTCGAGCTGAAGCTGGACGAGATTTTGGATTCGCTTGTGAAAGTATGAAAGCGAAGTTGCCCGCACGTTGCGGTGTAAGAACGGAAACGCCTGGATGGCCGGGCGTTTCTTTTTTGGTTTGCCGCGAACATACCGTGAGCGCAGGTGGGAGAGCGTTCAACGCTCATTGCGTCGTTTCGTTTCTTTTCCGTTCAACAGGATTTGGTATAATAAAAACAACGCCGATTCATCGGTCAGGTCGGCAGAGCGGTTTGCGGCTGGGCAATGAAAGACACTGGCCATGACTCGAAAGAACAGATGATCATCGGATAGAGGAGGAACCATCGGAGATGAAAAAAGTACGCAAAGCGATCATTCCGGCGGCCGGGCTTGGGACGCGGTTTCTGCCGGCGACGAAGGCAATGCCGAAGGAGATGCTTCCGATCGTTGATAAGCCGACGATTCAATATATTGTCGAAGAAGCCATCGCCTCAGGCATTGAGGACATTATTATCGTCACCGGGAAAGGGAAGCGGGCGATTGAGGATCATTTTGACTACGCGTTTGAGCTGGAACAGATGCTCAAGCAAAAAGGGAAGCTGGATCTGCTTGAGAAAGTGAAAGAGCCGTCGAAGGTGGACATCCACTACATTCGCCAAAAAGAGCCGAAAGGGCTCGGGCATGCGGTTTGGTGCGCGCGCAATTTCATTGGAGACGAGCCGTTTGCGGTGTTGTTGGGCGATGATATCGTCCAGGCGGAAA
The DNA here is from genome assembly GCF_000691465.1 of Geobacillus sp. CAMR5420. Taxonomy (NCBI): domain Bacteria; kingdom Bacillati; phylum Bacillota; class Bacilli; order Caryophanales; family Anoxybacillaceae; genus Geobacillus; species Geobacillus sp. CAMR5420. Next base: position 18,604 of record NZ_JHUS01000072.1, on the reverse strand, counting down.
AGCCTTGTTTAAAACAGCTCATTGAGCAGTATGAACAAACGTTCAGCTCGGTGATTGGTGTCAAGCGCGTGCCGGAGGAAGAAACGCATCGCTACGGGATCATCGACCCGCTCGAGCAGCAAGGCCGGCGCTACCAAGTGCGCCGCTTCGTGGAAAAACCAGCTCCGGGCACAGCGCCGTCGAACTTGGCGATCGTCGGCCGCTACGTGTTGACGCCGGAAATTTTCTTGTTTTTAGAGAAACAGGAAGCCGGCGCAGGCGGGGAGATTCAGCTCACCGATGCGATCGGGCGGTTGAATGAAATTCAGCGCGTGTTTGCCTATGAATTTGAAGGAAAGCGGTACGATGTCGGCGAAAAGCTCGGCTTTATCGAAACGACGATTGAGTTTGCCTTGCAAAACGAGGAGCTGCGGGATGACTTGCTTTCGTTTTTGGAGCGGGTGGTGGCAGAGGCGAAGGGATCGAAGAACAACTAATCAAATTTTTCAGAAGATGAAGACAAAAAAGGAGGGTAGGATGTGGCGCGCATACGGATTGAACATTTTGGTCCTGTGAAGCTGTTTGATGAGGAGATCACGGATGTTACCGTTTTGATTGGCCCCCAAGCGAGCGGAAAAAGTACGATCAGCAAATTGATTTTTTTCTTTCAATCGATTCCTGATGAATGGGTAAACTATTTGCTTTCAGTACGTCAAACGGAAGAAAACAACCCATTTTTTGAGTTCAATAAACGTCTTCGGAGAAAATTTGTTGGGTACTTTGGCACAACCAAACATATGAAACCGTTTCATATTCGTTATGAGTATGATGTTGAAAAGTTTGTCCGTCTTGATTTAAAGGACGGTTATGTACAAATCCATTTCAGCGATCCGCTAAAACGGGAGATTCAGGAAAATTTTAAACATGTTGTGCAGATGAAAAAGGAAATGCAATATGAAGAACAACAGTTGGATGATTTTTGGAATGTCTCCTCGTGGAAAGTGCGTCAACAAAATGTGTTAGAAAAGGTCAAAGCAGCGATCACTGAGGTATTCGGCGATTCCAAAACACCCATTTTTATCCCTGCAGGGAGGAGTTTAGTTGCCACATTGTCGGATCAGCTTCAGGATATTAACCCGCAGCAACTCGATGTGTTGACAGAACAGTTTATCGAGCGAATTAATCTACTAAAGAAGATGTTTTCGCATTCGTTTGAGGAAATCATCGAAGATCGAAAAAAATTCTCGACAGAAAAAATTGACTTTGAGGCAATCCGACTGGCCATCAAGATGATCGAAGGCGTGATGAAAGGGAAATACATGTTCTCTGATTATGGGGAAAGGATTTTTTTTAATGAAAGAGAGTATACAAAACTGAAATTTTCATCTTCTGGACAACAGGAAGTCGTTTGGATTTTGCTGCTGATATTTACAATCATTCTGGAACGGCAGCGAGTGTTTATGGTGATTGAAGAACCCGAGGCACACTTATATCCGAACGCACAAAAAGAAATGGTTGCCTTATTTGCGTTGTTGCTGAATGTGACGAATAGTACGCTCGTGATTACGACTCATAGCCCGTACATTTTGTCTGCTTTTAATATTTATTTGTACGCTGCCAAAATCGGAAACAAACTGGATCAACGTGTGCATCCAATTGTGGACCGAAAGCTGCGCCTTTCTCCAGAGCGGTTAAAGGCCTACATGCTAGAGAGTGAAGGAGGGAAATTCCATTATCGAAGCATTATTGATAATGAATTACAGTTCATACAGGCCGAAGCGATCGATGAAGCATCATCTGCGATCAACCGCGTACTTGATGAACTCATGGAGGCAGAGGAAGCGGGGGAGTAAACATGGCGGTTGTAGGTTGGGAAAGTTGTTTACACTATTGCGACCGTCGAAAATTAGCGGTTGTTAAGGAAAAAGGGAGAGAGATTCGTTTTGTCAACAAAGGGGAAAAGAGGGTGGCCCTGTACCGTGTAGACGGTTGTTTGATTCAAGAGGGGGTAAAATGCGACTTTTTATTTTTGGTGATCGAAGGGGAGCAGGCATTTTTCATCGAATTAAAAGGGTCTGATCTCGTGGAAGCGGTGCGGCAAATCATGCGGACAGTTGAACAATTAGGCAAGAAGTTGTCTGGATACCGGTTTGAAGGACGAATTATCATGACGCGAGTGAGAACACCTAATGTAAAATCGACCGATAGGATCAAGCTGGAAAAAATGTTGAGGAGAACGGGCGGTTCGTTAGCGGTGAAAGTGAACTGGGACGAGGTAGAGGTGTAAAGGAAAGTAGAGAAACGGACCTGTGTTCCAAACAAAGCAAATTGATATTCCAGCGGAACGGGATGACGGCATCCGCATTCTCGTCGACCGCCTTTGGCCGCGGTGTCAAAGGTCGAAGCGTGCCGTGACCGCTGGTGAAAGAGACTGCCCTCCAGCAATGGTTTGGCCATCGGCCAGAGCGGTTTGCCGAGTTTGCGAGAACGTATGAACAGGAGGACTGATACGACGAAGCAAGCGCTCGTTACGGAGCTGCTTTCGCTTTCCGGAACGGTGATGTTGCTTTATGCCGCCAAAGACGAGCAGCATAACCATGCCGTTGTTCTTAGGGAGTTTTTGCGCAACATCGCTAAGGAGGGGTTCGGATGATTCGCGCCATGGTCGGCGATCTGACCAAAGTGGAAGGAGTCGAGTACATTTGCAATGCCGCCAACGGCATCGGACCGATGGGCGGCGGGGTGGCAGCGGCGATCTGTCGGGCAGGCGGGCGCGTGATTGAAGAGGAAGCGATCCGCGTCTGTCAAGCGCAAGATCCACAGCCGGGCGATTTGTACGTGACAGGGGCAGGCTCGTTGCCGTTTCGGGGTGTGATTCATCTTGTGACGATGAAGCAGCCGGCTGGGGCAACGTCGTATGAGATCGTCCGGTCGTGTCTTGAGCGGCTTGTCGCGCACTGTCGGGAGCACGGGATCAAGAAGGTGGCGCTGCCGGCCTTGGGAACCGGAGTCGGCCGGCTTGACAAAGCGAGAGTGGCTAGGTTATTTCGCGAGGTGCTCGCGCCGGTTGAGGATGTGGAATTTGTGGTCGTTGATATCGACGAGTCATTTATCCAAATGGTTGATTCATATTAAATAAAAATTAAGAAAAAAAGGGCCTTGACAGACGCTTGGCCCTTCTTTTTTTGGCAAAGAATAACGTGTTTCACAATCCTTCATATCATATTATAATATAACACACAAACCAGTTTCATTGACTTCCTTGCCTAGCCTAGGAGGTGGCGCAGCCATCCATGTCCGATTGATTGGACTGGCATGAAAGGAAGTTGGAGAGCGTTTCCTGTTCGAACCTGTTCAGGGAAAATGGCCAAAAGCGATGCATACGGCGTTTTTGGCAACGCCTGGGGGGATGATCATGTTATTCCAATCGCCAACATTGAAGACATGTCAAGTATTAGTCGATGAATTCCGCCTGGCCCCACAGCCGTTTGAGCCGGAAAAACTCCGCTTTGCGGGTGTTGGGGACCGAGACGTTTATAATATTTCCGCACCGTTTGTGGATGAAGGAGAATGGGTGATCGCTGGGCGCGTCGAGGCGCGCGACAGCGAGCAGTCGGAAGTGTACTTTTTCGTCGAGCGTGACGGCGTTTGGGTCCCTCGTGAAGGGGCGCCGGTGTTCGCCTTGCAAGACCCGTTCGTGTCGCGCATTCACGGTCAGCTTGTGTTTGGCGGCGTGGAGACGTTTCCGCATCCGGTGTTTGTTGGCGAGCATAGCTGGCGGACGGTCTTTTACCGTGGACCGAACATTCGCCGCTTAGAAAAGTTCGCCGAAGGGCCGGATGGGATGAAAGACATTCGCCTCGTCGAGTTGAAAGATGGCTCGATCGGCGTGTTTACCCGACCGCAAGGGGAAAAAGGCGGCCGCGGGAAAATCGGTTTCACCCGCATTTTCTCGCTCGATGAGTTGACGCCGGACGTGATCGAGGCTGCGCCGATTCTTGATGCCCAATTTACGGATGAAGAATGGGGCGGCGTGAACGAGGCGCATTTGCTTGCAAACGGGCTTGTTGGGGCGCTCGGCCATATCGCTTGCTTTGACGAGCAAGGCAACCGCCATTACTACCCGATGGTGTTCGTGTTGAACCCCGAGACGATGGAGCGTTCGGAGCTGGAATTGCTTGCGCTTCGCTCCCACTTTTTAGACGGGCCGGCGAAACGGCCGGATTTGGCGAACGTTGTCTTCAGCGGCGGGCTCATCCGCAAAGGCGACGGCACCGCCGAGCTGTACGCCGGCGTCGGCGATGCGGAAGCGCAAAAAATTTCGCTCATCGACCCGTTTGCGAAATACGAAGCGCAAGAGCTCGATCGGATGTATGCTTCCGTTTAGCGAAAGGATCGGTGCGACAGACCTTCTCTTGATGAGGAAGGTTGGCGGCCGGTCCTTTTTTGCATTTGGCCGGTTTCTTGCCTTGTGCGAAGGACTTCGGTTTGACATAAACGTGACTTGTTCGGTGACGGTGTATGTGCTCAATGAGGAACGGCTATATGAGCAGGCGGATGTTCAACCTTGTTTGTTTGCATTATCGTGATGAAAGAGGAAATGTTGCTTCCTCACAGCGTTTCTTCAGTTCAAAACTTTGCAACACCGTCGCGTGACCCCTTTCGGCTTCTCCCAAATCGAACAAATCCGTCGTTTTTCAACGGTCTTCGAAAGGACTGCTTAAAAGCGAACAGCGTGGGATTCTTCCCACGCTGTTTCCGTGAAAATGCACGCGTCTTGATGGGGCATTTTCATGCCCAGGTGAAGGGCAAAGGTTGCTCATGGATCTTTTCTGTGTCCAACGGGATCGGGGCGACGTTCATCGCCCGCGTGATGCTCCTTTACGGTTGCTTTTGCCGCTTTTCCCGCTCTTTCACTTTCTCCTCCATTCGCTTCAGCAGCTTTTCCCACGGGTTTTCCGCCGTTTTTTTCTTGCGCTTTGGCTTTTCTCCCGCCATGCTTAAGCGCCTCCTTTCGCCGCGGCTGATAAGGCGAGCAAGTCTCGCAGTTCGTCATCGGACAGTTCGGTGATCCACGCCTCGCCTTCGGTGATCACATCAGCGAGCGCTTGCTTTTGTTCGAGCATCTCGTCAATTTTTTCTTCAATCGTCCCGGTTGTGATCAGCTTATGGACGTGGACGAATTTCGTTTGCCCGATGCGGTAGGCGCGGTCGGTCGCCTGGTTCTCGACGGCCGGGTTCCACCAGCGGTCGAAATGGATGACGTGGTTGGCCGCTGTTAAGTTGAGCCCGGTGCCGCCGGCTTTGAGCGATAAAAGGAAAATCGGCGCTTTTTTCGCTTGGAACTCATCCACCATCCGGTCGCGCGTTTGTTTTGGGACGCCTCCGTGCAAAAACAACACCCGCTCATCAAACAAGTCGGAAAGCAGTTCTTGGATCATCTCGCCCATTCGCACATATTGCGTGAAGATGAGGCACGATTCGTCGTTGGCGCGAATTTGCTCGATCAGTTCGATGAGCTTTTCGAGTTTGTGCGACCGTTCGACGAGCTGGCGGGGTCGGCGTTCTTTCAAATACAGCGCCGGATGGTCGCAAATTTGCTTCACACCGTTTAGCATTTGCAAAATCAAGCCGCGCCGCGCAAACGGACTGGCTTCCTTTGCCCGTTCGAGTGTGTCGTTGACGAGCTGCTCGTACAAGGCAGCCTGTTCGGCCGTGAGCGGGCAATATTCTTTTTGTTCAAGCTTATCCGGCAAGTTGAGCGCAACCGCTTCATCCGTTTTCGTCCGCCGCAAGAGAAATGGGCGGATGAGCGCCTGCAGCGCCGCTTTTTTGCGGGCATCTCCTTCTTTTTCAATCGGCCCGGCAAAGCGCCGCTCAAACTCCGCACGGCTGCCGAGATAGCCGGGGTTGAGGAAATGGAAGATGCTCCAAAGTTCGCCGAGACGGTTTTCAACCGGCGTGCCGGATAAGGCGATTTTATGTTTTCCGCTCAAGCGGCGGATGGCGCGCGCTTGTTTTGTTTGCGCGTTTTTAATGTTTTGCGCTTCATCAAGGCAAATCGCATGCCAATGAATCTGTTTTAAATCGTCTTGGTCCAAATGAGCAAGGTTGTAAGACGTAATGACGAGATCGGCCTCGCCTGCCGTTTGCACGAACGCATCGTTTTTCGCCCGGTTCGGTCCATGGTGCACGTAGACGCGCAAGTCTGGGGTGAAGCGGGCGCATTCCTTTTGCCAGTTGCCGATCACGCTTGTCGGGCAGATGAGCAACGCCGGCGTGTCCGGGCGTTCGATTTCTTTGACGTGCGCCAAATAAGCAAGCAGCTGCACCGTTTTGCCTAGCCCCATGTCATCGGCCAAGCAGGCGCCAAAGCCGAATCGGCGCAAAAAGACGAGCCAGTCGACGCCGCGCTGCTGGTACGGGCGGAGCGTGCCGCGAAACGACGGCGGCACATTCGCTTTCGGCAATCCATCCAGCTGCTGGAGCTGGCGGATGAACGCGCGGAACTGATCATGGACGTCAATGTGGATCGGGATCGATTCGTCCGTTGCCTCTTCGCGCTCCTCTGCTTCTGAAAGCAGCGTTTGCGCCACGATATCGTGGATCGGCACGCCTTCTTTTTTCGCCTTTTCCATGAGCGCCTGGGCGCGGCGGACAAGGGCGGGGTCAAGGATGAGCCATTGGCCGCGCAGGCGAATGAGGCGCCGCTTTTGTTCCGCCAAAGCGGCAAACTCCTCTTCCGTCAGCTCAATCCCGTTGGTCGCGACGCGCCAATCGAAATCAGCGAGCCGCTCAAGGCCGAACAGTGATTCGGCGTTGACGGAAGGCGACAGTTTCGCTTTGATCGACAGCTGCGCCTGGCGGATGTCGTGCCACCAGTCGGGAAGCAAGAGGCGTACGCCCGCTTCGGTGAGCTTTAAGCTGTCTTCGGACAAAAAACGCCACGCTTCTTCATTAGACAGTTCCGTCCGCAGACCCTCCCCGGCGTCAAGCCACGGCACGATCGCGCAAATGCGGCGAATGGCGCGCTGGATCGATGATTCATATGGGCGCCAGGCGCGCGGAATATCACGGGCAGAGGCGATGACGCTGTCGTCGATGGCGATGAACACCGCTTCCAGCGTCCATGCGTCGCCGTCCTCAGGCGGCTCGACGAGGCGAAGCCCGACCGTAAACGGCGGCCGGTCGCCGAGCCAGCCGATTTGTTCCAGCCAATCGTCTTCCGTTCCGGTCCATTGGCCGCTGGGGGAGGCGATCAATGGATAAGTGCGAACGATTTCGCCCCAAATGCCGCGAAGTTCCGGGTCGCGTGAGAGCCAGTCGGCGACCGCAAGCGACCGCCATGTGGCGACGAACGGATCGGGATCGTCATCCGCGCCGCGCCAGCGGGTGCGTCCTGCTTCGCTCCATGCGCCGCCTGTGCTTTTCCACAAGGAAGCATCTGGAAGGAAGCGGCGTTCCCCCAACCCATTCCAAATGTGTCTCGCCCACTCTTCCAATCGGGCGGTGAATTCATCCGCCCATTCGATGACGGAAAAGCGCGAGTGCGGACGCAACGCGAACAGAGTGAGCGCTTGCCACGGCGACAGCCGCACGATGTCGTCTTCGATATCAATCATGGTCCCGTAAAAGGTTTCTTCGTGCCAAGCCAATAAAGGCGAAACCCATGATGAGGGATGGGTGGAACCAGAGAGCTCGAAACATCGAATCTCTTCATTCCATCTGCAGGAAATCTGAATCGTCTCCAATGCCTTCATGGAAGCAGTTTTCCTTTCTTTAATTCTTCATGAAACGCGCGCAGGCGCGCCGTTTTGGCGAGCAGCTGTTCAAGATACGCTTCCCATTGATCGAATCGCTTCATCGAGCGGTAATGAGCCCGCATCGTTTTCAAGTGGCGGACCGCCCTTTGGTAGCTTGACCGGTTTTTCTCGTTGAGCAGCTTGATCACGGTCCGATGATATAACGGCATGACAAGATCCGTCCCGCGCGCTTGCAATGTTTTGAGCAGCTGCGGATGCAGCTCATCAGCGGTGATGTTCGCCCATAAGAATAGGTCCACGACTTCCCGGTAGCGTCCTTGCCGATACAAAAAGTTGGTGTACTCGTTGACGCTGTACGGAAGGCTTCGCTGCAAAAAATCTTCCCATGCGTCCGAGCGGTTTCGTTGCCGGGCGTACATTTCAAACCAGTGCGCCGCTTCGTCCAAAAAACGGCTTCGGATGGGAGCGGGTATATGCGAAAGATAAAGCGGCCAATCGTCCTTCGCTTTTTCCCAAACGGATTCAAACCGCTTGACGAGGCCGTTGGTGATGAATCGCCCGATCCATTCAATCAAAAACAAGCCTGCCTGATCGGGGAACGCGCGGTAAAGCGCCATCGCTTCGTCGTCTTCGCCAAGCAAAAAGGAAAGATGAGCCGCCGCCATAGCGGCGCGGATGTCGTCTCGGTCTTTGGCGAGCCGAAGGAGTTCGGCTCGTTCCTCTTGCCGCCATGTGGGCTTGGTGAACAGCGATTCCCACGCGGTTGTGTAAAAGTCATAGCCGAATGATGACAGCCCTCCGTCCAAAAACAGTACATCACGAACATACGGAATCGTCTGTTCAATCAACGCGTTGAGCGACCGCGGCAGCGATTGAGTAGACAATTTTTCCAAGGCGTCAAAGGCGCGGTCGGCGACATAGTTGACGTCCTGCTGCCAGGAAAACTGTCCGTAAGAGGCGAATACGACGTCGTTCCACCCTTGCGCCTCCCCGTACTGCCGAAGCTTTTCCAACAAAAAGAGGGCGGCATGAAGCTCCCGCAACGGACGGGCGCCAGCTTGCTTCCCTTCGTTTTTGCCAAGTTTCGGGAGCAGCTGGAAGGCTAAACGGTACGGCCAGTTTTGGCCGTTTTGATGGCGGGAGAAAAAGTCTTCATACTGTTTCTCGAACTGGCCCCGCCAATCTTCAACCGTTTCATTGGCTGTGATCGAAAGGCCTGCCGTTTTCCCCGCGCGTTTTGGAGCAGGCGTTTTTGGTTCATGGACAGCGGATTCTTTCCACAACGCGCCGATTTGCCCTTTTTTCCAAAGGCGGAACAGCTCGCCAACGTCGAACACGTTGCCGTATATATAAAAGAACAGCGCCAAAACGTGTGGACACAGCCCTTCCGTCCCGCACGGGCAGCGATGGCGGCGGGTGACGTTGGACAAATCAAGCATGACATCATGGGGGGTGATGTCGGAAACGACCCCTTCCACTTCGTGGCTGTTGATCACCATGACGTTATAGACCAACCCGTTTCTTGATAAGTCGCGCCCTTTTTGAATGAGATTGTGGAAAATAGGAAACGGCAATTCTTTCACCAATTCTTCTGCCGCTTGCCGCAAAAGCGGTTTGGAGATCGTGGTCTGCAACATGTCGGTCCGTCCTTTCCGATCCATTCCTTATCATCCTATTATAGCATGTGACAGCGTGTCGAAAAAAGAGGGGCAATGTGACAAAACGCGTCTGTTCTCGAGCCGGCATGAAAGGACATTGCGAGCTTTTGAACGTGTACGCGTTTTGATAGAAAGAAAGCTGGTGATGGTTGAACGTCTATCGATGATGGTATAATAGGAATAGAAAAAGTCCAAATGGAAAAGAAAGCAGGTGCATCGAATATGGCGGAAACGCCGCGGAACGCGTTATGCCCGTGCGGAAGCGGGAAAAAGTACAAGCATTGTTGCGGAAAAAAAGAGGCGGTTTCGATTTCGTCATTGATTGACCGCGAGTTGATCGAATGCATGAATGATATGCGTCAGTTTGTTTTGCAGCGGTATGAGAGGGAGGCGGAAGAGCTTTTAGACCAGTTCCCGCTTGATGAGATGCCGGAGGAACTCGAGCTTGGCGTGCAGATCATGGCGGTGAACTGGATGTTGTTTTGTTGGCCGGTTGATGAAACAGGACAAACGATCTTTTCTGCTTACCGGAAAAGCCGTCATTGGGAGCGGTGGCGCCCGTCCGTTCAGGCGCACATCGAGAGGTGGGAAGGAGCCGTTCCGTCGCTTGGCGAGTTCATCGGCTATGATGACGACAATCGCCCCGTTGTCCGGGATTTGTTGACGGGAGGGGAAAAGATCGTTCATTTATTGGCTTCCCATCAATGGCCGAGCGTGATCGAAACAGGAGATGTGGTGTTCGGCTTCCTTGTGCCGTACCAAGACGTGTTCACGTGTTTCACAGCGGTGTTTCCGCTCCCGGCGTCAGGGAAAGATCGATTGCTTCGGGCGATTCAACAAGAAGGGGAGTGGAGCGGTCAGCCATCGGCTTTATGGATGCGCGATCGGTTCGTCGCTGTGCTTTCCGATGTGCTCTTGGAGTGGCTTTGGCAGTTCGCCAAACAGTTCAAATGGGATGATCCGAAACAAGCGGCCGTCATTCGCGAGCTCGATGAAAACGAGCCGGAGGCGCCAGCGGCGCTGCTCAATCAAGCGTTCGCCATATGGGCGATCTATTGCGGAAAAACATCCCGCCTCCCTTATTCGGTCCCCGTCTACGCGGCGGCGCTCCGCTATGTGGCTGGGCATTTGATGAAGGCGGAAGGATCGGAGGTGGAAGACATCGCCGATCGGTATGACGTGATGCCAGAAGATGTGCGATCGGCGGCGTTGGATTTTTTCCTGATGGCTGTTGATGATGAAGACGACGAGGAATGGCTCGATGACTGGGAGGAAGACTGGTTCGAAGAGGAAGGGGATGAGCTTGATGCGCGCATCAATGAATGGATCGATGACATCGATCTGATGTTGATGCGTGAAGGATGGGACGAGAAGCGAGTCAACCGTCATATTGACCGCGCCATCCGTTCGTGGAGGAATGAAGGCCTGCTTGAGGAAGTGAATGAAAAAGAATTGCGTAAAGAACTCCGCGATGTAGCGTGGGAGATCTTCACCGATCGGGGGTTCATCTAAAAGCTGGCGGAAAAACGGCAACATCTTCCTTGGCCGATCTCAGTACGTCACGCGATTCATCTAGAAGCTGGCAGAAAAACGGGCGCTGCGCGCAAGTCAGCGGCATTTCGTCAGAAAGGAAAGCCGGTTCCACAAGGGCTCTGTCATTCAAACATCATTGGGCTCAACCCAAGCCCTCTATAAGCAAAAACAGGGAATGGGATGCGCTCCATTGGTGAAACTCCGAAAAAGGCGGCGGAGAACGATCGTTTTGGCCGAATCCATGAAGGCTTGGGAAAAAACGGCTTTGTGCGCGATTCCGCCAGTTTTTTAACATCTTGGTCGACGTTTTGAAAAGGAAAGATTAGAAGGGAGGATCTTGCATGGCAATCGGCCGGAATGACCCGTGCCCGTGCGGAAGCGGGAAAAAGTATAAGAAGTGTTGCATGAACAAACAGCAGGAGCATGAAATCAAGCGGGTGCGGCAGCGCCGCTTTTTTGACCAAAAATATGAGCTGTCGCAAATGGTGCAGCGGTTTTTGGATGAAGCGCTGTCTTATGATGAACGCGAAGCGGTCAACCGTATATTTCGCCAAATGATCGAACAAAAGGATCATCGTGAAGAGTTGAAGGTGTTTGAGACGCTTTGGCGTTTTTTCCTCCATCGTTATCCGAATGGATTGCGCGGCGTTGAATGGTTTCAACAGGAAAAAGGGCGCCGTCTGTCTCCGGAGCTCAAAGAAATGTTGGACCGCTGGGTTCGGCTTGTGCCGCGCCTTGTGCAATTTGTCGATTTGCATGATGAAGGAGGAGTGGCGGTCGACCGGCTGACGGGTGAGAAACTTCTCATGCCGTATTGCGAGACATTGAAGGTTGTGCGCCCATGGGGCGGCATGTTTGCCTTTTTGGAGCCATTTGACGGCGGCTATTATGTTTGCGGTGTATCATCGATTGTTGATCCGAAGGGCGTGGAACGGGCGGAAGAGAACATTCGCGCCTTGTTGACGCAAACCGATTGGCCGTATGACAAGGTAGCCGTTGAACATTTTCTCGATATCGTCGATGCAGGCTATCCTCCGAGAGCGGACGATGTGCAAGAGGAGCGAACGCGGTGGACGTATGAATACGAATGTAAGGAAGCCGCTGAGGCAATGAGGAAGCTCGCTTCGATCGGACGGGCTCAGATTGATCATGACGATGGGGAGAAAGTGGAAGGTTCATGGTGCACCAATGTGTACCATTATGTCGGAGTGATTTCCCCCAAGCCGATTCATGTGTTTGAATTAGGCGGGTCATTATCCGCTCATCGGTCGCGTCTAGTGTTGTCTACCGAGGAGGAAGGGACGGCCGAACAGCTCGTGTCGCTGCTGCAGGCGTTTGGGTATTCCCCAAAAGAACGAAAACGGCGGACAGAAGCCATTTTGCGCCGCAAAGGGATAGAAAACGTTTCGTTTCATATTGATTCAGATCCAGACTCTCCCCCTTGGATGGGGACGCTGGCCGGATTGGATGTTCAAATGGAAAAAGCCCTTCACACTCCGCTTGAGAAATGGAATGGAAAAACCCCTCACGAAATGGCGCGCGAGGGGCGTGTGCAGGAAGTGGATGAGTGGCTGAAAGAGTATGAATTCCATTTGTTTAACATGCAAGAACGGGCAAATTTGCCGGTGCTCATCGGAGTGAATCACATTCGCTCCCGTTATGGATTGCCCCCATCTCCGTTTGGCACATCACATCGTCTTTCGGACTTATGGAAAATGAAGTGGATTGGTCCGGAAAGAACCGAGACATTGTTGATCCGCACGGAATGGGACGGGATGTTTTTCACCGATGACGTATTGGCGTTTTATAACGAAGTGGTCGTGAGCGGAGAAAAAGAAGTCAAAGAGGCGTGTTTGGTCGTTGTTTTGCTCATGTGTGAATATATGGCCGGGCGGCTGTTTTCATCGTGGGAGGACGTAGGAGAAGAAGACTGGAAGCAATGCATCGTCGAGCAAATCCCTGCAAGATGGAGTTCGCTTCCATGGGAAGCGGTGAGCCAAGCGCTCGATATGCTGCTTGAGTTGGCCGATTGGCTGGACCGCCGTTATAGAACGAAGCATCGAACCGTCGTTTGCACCGTGTTGGAAGATGTTAGAAGCGAATTGGAACATTGCTTCGCTTTGCTGGATGAATGGGGGGGCGAGAGAGGAAAGGCGAATGAGGAACTGATGGCTTGGCAGCTTGCTCATTTGTTTGGCTTGCCTATTCCCCTTTCTGTCGATTTCTCCTTTTTCCGCGTCAAGCGTGTGGAACGGGGGAAGGCGGTGCTTGATTGGCTTGTCCATAACCGAACGGTGACATGGGACGTTCCGGAGCGAGCAGAGCCGCATCTTTTGCAGGGGATGTATATCGTCGCCGTGGTGGATCGCAACGGCAAGATGAGCGATCTTGCCCGCGTGTACCCGCCCTCTTTCTCTCCGTACTTGGAGCCGTGGCTTCAGGCGCTGAAAGAGTGGCCGGACAAGGTGGAGAAAGAACGGGCTGCGCTTCAAGAGCGCATGCTTGCCTCGTTGTCCCGTTTGATTCGCCGTCCGTAGGCGTCCCGACGAATGACGGGGCGCTTTTTTCTCTCGGCTCGGCCTCTATGATTCTCCATTATGCAGGCAAGACCAATGGTAAGAGCCAGTCATATTCTTAGGATTTTGGTCCATCACCACAACGTGTGCTTGATAAGCAGGGTTTTTCTCGTTTTACCCAGAAACGGATGAGGACGCGAACGATCCAAGAATCCCACGCCTTTAGGAGTGCGGAGTGTCAACCGGCATGAAAATCATGGATTGGCTGATTTCTCCTTGGAGAAGGAACGATGACATGTTTTGAAATAGTCAAGGGCACCTTTTGGTGAAGAACCAGGATTTTGGTTAGGCATAAAAAATGGAATGCGAATCGATGTTCTCGACATGAGCGGCGGAAGTCCCAAAGTGCTTGCGATATGTATTGCTGAAAGCAGTTCCATCACACGTTGATCGTTAATGTCTCCCCAAAGTGTTTGGCTGGCCCGAGCGTTAGCGTAGATGGGGAGAACGTTCAATGACTATGATACAAAGAAAGTAGGTAGCTATATGGCGAAGGCATCGCGAAACAATCTTTGTCCATGCGGCAGTGGGAAAACGTACAAGCATTGTTGTGGGAAGAAAGAAGCAGTACCGATAGAGTCTCTAATTGACCGTGAAGTGGCCAAATGTATGGAAGATGTGTTTTCGTTTGCGTTAGAGCGATATGAGGAAGAGCTTGCATTCATGATGTCTGGTTCTCCATTTCAAGGGCTTCCTAACGAGCTGGAGACCAGCGCCAATTTATTGCTGACGAACTGGGCGATTTTTCACAGACACGTTGATGACAAAGGGATGACAATTTTTTCAGCCTATATGAGAAGCCGGCGCCGCACGCGGTGGCGTCCAGCAGTGCAAACTCATTTGAAGCGATGGGACGAGGCGGTTCCGTCGTTTGACGAGATCATTCATATCGAGGATGAGCGGCGTTTCCTTGTACGCGATCTGTTGACCAGAAAAGAAAAGTACGTCCGTTTTTTGACGCCGGAGGAGCTTCCGTCTGCTAGGGAGGGGGACGTGTTAGTAGGATGCCTCGTTCCACATGGGGACGAGTGGGCGTACTTCATGAAGGTGCTGCCGATTCCAAAGAGCGGGAAGGATCGGCTTGCGCGGGCGCTTCAAGCGGAATGGAATCCGGATATGAAAACGTGTGAAGTGTTTTTGCGCGAGTCGTTTCCGGAATTGCTTGAAATAGCGGTCCATGAGCTGTTGTGGCAGCTGCTGAGCGAAAAGGACTGGGGGGATCGAGATCAAGATGATGTTTTTCGCGAATTAAAGAAAAAGGAAGAAACAACCTCCTCCCTAGTGCTCAGCGAGGCTGCGTTCCTTTGGCGCGCATATTGCGAAATGGATGAACCGGTCATCAAGAATCCTGCTGTGTATGCGGCTGCACTCCGTTATTTGGCGAGTGAAATGGCTGGAAGAGAATTTGTCAATATGGAAAAGGTTGCGGAACACTACGGCGTTCCTGTAGAGGAAGTGGAAGCCGCTGTGATGGAATTGTTTTTATTTCGCACAGAGTTGCTCGATGATGGAGATGATGAGGGCGAGAATGATGATGAGTGGCTCTTTGACGATGGGGATGACGGTGATGAGATCTGGTTCGACGACGGTGGGATGGAGGATGGCGATGAGCTGGACCGTGCGATTGAGGAATGGCTTGACCAAGTTGAGGAGTTGTTTGATTGCGAGGGCTGGGACGTTGATCAAGTCCATCGCTTGATCGACAAAGCGATCCGAACATGGAAAAAGGACGGGTTGCTTGAAGGAGTCGATGCAGCTGAGTTGCGCAAGGAGCTCGAGGAGCTCGTCTGGGAGACGTTTGCCGAACGGGGATTTTTGTAAGGCGATGGACAAAGCAGGCAACAAAGGACAGATGGGTGCGAAAGAAGGTGCCCTTGAGAGATGACGGATACCTTCTTTCGCATGCGTTACAATCGGATATAGGCCAGCCGCTCGTTCGCTTCCTCGACGTCAAAGGCATCAGGGTCAAAATCTTCGCCTTTCATGTCGTACATCCAGTCTACCAGCTCGCGCAATTCGGGATCGGCAAGAGAGTCTTTTTGCGCCGCCGCTTCCAGCAGCTCCAGGTAGCCATAGACGCCGCCGCAATCCTCGGGAGGGCACGCCCGTTTTCCTTTCAGGCAAGCGGCGCGTTCCAACGGTTTTGGGAGTGTTTCAATCTTTTCAACAGTGACGGTATGGCGCCAGTAGTCGCCAAAATCGTAAATATATAGAAACTTTTGTTTTTCTTCCGTCAGCCATTGCTGTAATGGGATGCGGCGGGCGTCCATCAGTTCTTTTTCCAGCTGAAACGAATCCCAGCCGTCAGGGATGCCGATGAGAACGCTTCCGAAATCGAATTCGTATAAATGGGCTTGTTCCCATCCCATCGCTTCTTGGATGATGAGATGAAGCTCGTGAAATGTCGCATGTCCGGGAACAAGGACGCGCCGCCAAATCGGCGGGCGGATGCCGTTTAATGTGATTTTCAGCTGGTAGGCTGTTTTGGACCGCCGCCGTTTGGAGGGGGGTGTGCTCTTTGGCGCCTTAACCCATCTGCCGTGTGGACGGTCCCGCTCTGTCGGATGGAACATGGCAGACAATTCGTCGATCAGTTTAGCAAGATTGTCGGGGTTCATAGCCCTCGTCTCCTTTCGGATAAACGTTTTGTATAATAGTAGTTTATCCTGTCCATAGTAGAATTTAAACATTATTGATGGAAATATTGAAAAAAGAAAGATGGGAGAGGAGGATGACGCATGTCGATCGGCTGGAATGACCCATGCCCGTGTGGAAGTAGGAAAAAGTATAAGAAGTGCTGCATGAACAAACAGCAGAATCATGAAATCAAACGGGTGCGCCAGCGCCGCTTTTTTGGCCAAAAATATGAGCTGTCGCAAATGGTGCAGCGATTTTTGGATGAATCGCTGTCTTACAACGAACAAGCAGTGGCGAGACGGACGTTTTACCAAAAAATAGAGGGTATGAAGTATTTATAATATTTTGGATTTTTTGAAACACTTTGGTGCTTGTTCATTCACCGTTTTCCCAATGGAATGCGCGTCATTGAATGGTTCCAGCGCGACAAAGGACACCGTCTCCCGTTGGAGCACGGAGCGCTTTTGGCGCTTCTGCGTGTTTCTTCATGGGGACGGCTTATCCATTCGGACATCGGTTAGAGAAGCGATGGTGGTATGTCGGCCGTAGCTGGATGGTTCGACTGGGTTGCGCGTTGTGGCTGCTGTCGTGTGAAGAGGCATCATGCAGAAAAAGGAGAGCTATTGTCGGTTGATGGATGCCGCCCCGCTAGTTTTGTCGAGCGGTTTTCCCAAGTGACAGACAGGAAATTCCCCGTTGTGCGCGAACGATATAGTAGACAAATTGGAGACAACGGGGGAGGGAATGCGCATGAGGCGAGGAATATGGCTCGCCCTGTTGTTTTGTTTGCTATGGCTGGCTGCGGCTGCTTGGCCGGTGGGGGCGAAAGGGGAGAGTGGGAAAACCGCTCAGTTGGCGGTGGTGACGGCGGATCAGGTGAACGTCCGCCAAGGGCCGGGGGTGCCATACCGTCCATTGGCGAACGTTCACCGCGGCGAGGCGTATCGGCTGATCGAGGTCAAGGATGGATGGGTGAACATCGAGTGGAAACCGAATCGAACCGGGTGGATCGCCGCGCGGTACGTCGCGTTGGCAAAAGAGACGGCCATCGTGCAAGAAAACCGACTCCGCCTTCGACAAGAGCCGAGCCGAGATGGGCGAATTATCGGGCATTTGGCGCGGGGAGAAACGGTATGGGTCATCAAGGAAGATGGGGAATGGACGGAAGTGATCGCAGACGGTGCGATCGGCTGGGTGTCTTCAGCATACCTCACTGCAGCTCGGGAGTCATCGATTTCGCATCAAACCGGAATCGTCAACGCCAGTTCGCTCAACGTTCGGGCTGAGCCGTCATTGAAGGCAGCGCGCGTCGGCCGCCTTGTCTGGGGCGAAGAGGTCGAGATTGTGGAAAAGAAACCGGGATGGTACAAAATTGCCTCCCAAACAGGGCTTGATGGGTGGGTGTCATCCGCATATGTGCAGGTAAAGGGTGGACAAGCCAATGAAAAGGAAGCGGAAGCGCCCCAGTCGGCTGACCGCTCGCTGCTTTCAGCCATCGCGCCTAGCGACTCCCGCCTTTATGTAGACAGCTGGACGCGCGGTCCTGTTCAGGCGCTGGCCGGAAAAACGATCGTTCTTGACGCTGGCCACGGAGGCAAAGACGGCGGGGCCCAAAGTGTCGATGGCATCAAGGAAAAGGAGTTGACGTTGGAAACCGCCAAGCTTTTGAAAAACAAGCTGCAATCTTACGGCGCCCGCGTCGTGCTGACGCGCTCTAGCGATGAGTATGTGCCGCTGTCGGCGCGTGTTGCCGCCGCCCGCCTGTATCAGGCGGACGCGTTTATTAGCTTGCATTACGACAGCGCCGCTGATCCAGATGCGTCCGGCATCACCATTTACTATTACGATCGGTTTGCGGACTACGAATTGGCGCAATCGTTCCAAGGGCTGTTCAGGCAACTTTCCGCATTGCCGTTTCGCGGCATCGCCTTTGGCGACTATTACGTGTTGCGAGAAAACGAGAAGCCGTCCGTGTTGCTTGAGCTCGGCTATTTAAGCAATCGGTCGGACGCTGCGGTTGTGGCGACAAACGGTTATCAAGAAGCGGTGACGACGGCCATCGTGAACGCCGTGCGCCATTATTTTCAATAGTACGCCCCTTTTCTAAAAAGTGGATAACGGATCTACTGCGGCATGACAAAAAGCGCCCCGGATTTTCGGGGCGCTTTTTGTCGCCTCGCCTTGTTTGGATCACCGCTGGCTGACTATAGAGGGCCATTAGCTTTTCAAGGCGTTTTCCTGAGGGCTGCAAGGGCGAAAGGGTGGAAGTTGGTTGACACAATAGTTAAAAAAGTATAATATTTACCCGTGGTGCTAGATAAACTTGAGCAAGCATAAAAATAGCCCTTGCTGGCGGATCTCCTGTAGAATGAAAGTGCGACCTGCCATTCGAAAGGAGAATCCCCATGCAAGAGCACTTTCATTTTACTACAGATCGAGCCAAGATTCAAAAGCAATA
>NZ_JHUS01000071.1:0-1961 GCF_000691465.1 Geobacillus sp. CAMR5420 | reverse complement strand
TTGTCATGGGAGTCTATCCTATTTTCAGCAAAATATAGTTAAGGCGATTCATCTCCCACTTACTCCGCTTCGCTTTGTTGAAGTGGGAGTCTTCTCGCCTAATTAAGATAAAATCCGTCTGATGTATATATATGGAAGAAGGGAGGATGCCTCGTTGCTTTTGGGGCATTCTCTTTTTTGTGTGGAAAATAGTTTTTTGTTCGAGCAACGGGGCGGAACCCGTGAAAACCGGCAGGCGATTCGATATAATGAGGACAAGCGACGATCGCCGCAATGGATGAAAAGGTGTGAGGAATCGTGAAGATAGCGATTGCGGGAACGGGATATGTTGGACTTGTGACCGCGGCTTGTCTGGCCGATAAAGGGCATGATGTGACATGCGTCGATGTGAACGAAGAGAAAATTCGCCTATTAAATGAAGGGATCGTCCCGATTTATGAGCCGGGGCTTGACTCGCTTATTCAGCGAAACGGCGTTCGCCTTCGCTTTACGACCAACGATGTGGAAGCGTATCAACGGGCGGAAGTGATCATGATCGCCGTCGGCACGCCGCCGCAGCCGGACGGGTCTGTGCGGCTTGATGATGTATGGGGCGCATTGCGACGCATCGCCGGGGCGGCCGAACGCGATTGCCTTGTCGTTATCAAGTCGACCGTGCCCGTCGGCACTGGCGATGAAGCCGCCCGTTTTTTGGCGGAAAACGGACGGCCGGAGGTGAAATTCGACGTCGTATCCAACCCGGAGTTTTTGTCGCAAGGAACGGCAGTGCGCGATACACTGCAGGCGCCGCGCATTGTATTGGGAGTGGATTCGGACCGGGCTGAACGGGTGATGAAGGAGCTGTACGCCCCGTTTGCGCTCCCGTACGTTGTCACCGACCGCAAAAGCGCAGAGATGATCAAGTACGCTGCCAATGTGTTTTTGGCGCTGAAAATTTCGTACATCAACGAGATCGCCAACGTATGCGAGTTGGTAGGGGCCGACATTCAGGCGGTGGCGGAAGGAATCGGCATGGATCCGCGCATTGGCCGCCGCTTTTTGCGCGCCGGCGTCGGCTATGGCGGCTCTTGCCTGCCGAAAGATACGAAGGCGCTTTATGCGTTGGCTGCCTCCCATGGCTATTCGCTCAAAACCGTGTGGGCGGCGATGGACGTCAATGAAAAACAGAAATGGAAACTGTTCGAGAAAGCGCGCGCCCACCTTGGTGTGTTCAGCGGTCGAACAGCAGCCGTGCTGGGCGCCGCATTCAAGCCCGGCACTGACGATGTGCGCGAATCGCCGGCATTGGCGAACATCGAACGGCTCATTGCCGAAGGAGCCGACGTGCGCGTCTGGGACCCGGCCGCCCTCGGTCATGTCTCGCGCCGTTTTGGCGATGCGGTTGTTTGTTGCGAGACAATGGAGGAAGCCATTCGCGGCGCGGATGTTTGTTTCATTTTCACCGAATGGCCGGCTGTGCTGCAATTTGACCTTCACCGTTACAAGACGCTGATGAATCGGCCAATTGTGCTTGACGGGCGCAACTGCTACGACCCGAAACAAGCCGACGCCGCCGGCCTCATCTACGAGTCGATCGGTCGGCCGGTGGGGCATAGGCAGCTGAAAGTGGATCGGGCTGTTGACGTTCTCCAGTGCGCCTCAGCTGCCTTTTTCCACAAACAAAGTGAATAGGGATGCCGCTTAATTGTCCCGTTCGCATCGCCACGACGGCTTTTTTGTAAAAAAGGGAATAAGGCGGTCTGTCCGTTCGATGGAAGTGGGATAGTAGACATGCCGGCGGGCGCGGGGCATCAATCGCCGTTTCAAAGAAAGAGAAGGTTATGTTTCCAGTGGTTTTATGGGAAAACGTGGGGTCGTGGCCCGCCACTTTGAAAGCGGAGACAGGCGGGGAAGAGAGCGGCTGAAGAAGCCGTCTTTTCCCACCGCTATGGGCAGGCGGCAAAAGGAGCATTCCCGTTAGG
>NZ_JHUS01000070.1:0-12397 GCF_000691465.1 Geobacillus sp. CAMR5420 | reverse complement strand
AACATTTCTAGAGGGAGGGATGTATCATCCGCATTCGCTTAGGTCTGTTTGGTGCGGACGATTCGCTGTCAATTATTCAGGCGGTGGCGCAAGAGTACAAAGAGCTTGTTTGCGTTCCCGTTGTGTATTGGGATGAAAGTGAAGTGATCGATTTGATCCGCCCGCTCGCGTCAGAAGTTGATATGTGGCTGTTTTCCGGACAAGTGCCGTATTCGATCGTCAAGCAGTCCAGTGAGGTCGATGCGCCGCTGTTTTATGTGCCACATATTGGTGCCAGCTTGTACCGCACACTGCTGCAGGCGCACTATACGGAGCAGATTCCGGTCAGCCGGCTTAGTTTTGACACGTACGAGCGCCGCGAAATCGAACGGCTGCTCGAAGAGGCGGGCATCGAGGAGCCGATTCCATACGTCAAGCATTACGAGGGAGGCATTTCGGCCCAGGAACTGTCCGACTATCATTACACCCTTTGGAAACAAGGGAAAACGGAAGCAGCGGTCACCTGTTTGCGGACAGCCCATCTCGAACTGGAGAAACTCGGAATGCCGGTGTATCGGGTATTGCCTGCCCGCTCGGCGGTGGAAGCGGTCATCCAAACCATCATTCGCACCGGACAGATGCTGCAGGTGCAAGATGCGCAAATCGCCGTGCAAATGATTGAAGTCGATGCGATGCAGGCGGCCTCCCCAGAGACATTTTCGACCGATGACATATATCGTCTGGAGATGAAGACAACGGAAAAATTGCTACGGTATGCAAAAAAAGTCCAAGGGTCGCTGAAAAGCGCCGGGCCGGGCCGCTATGTCATTTTTACGACAAGGGGCGCATTAAAAGAGATCACCGATGGCTATAAAACGGTCCCCTCGGCGGAGGAGACGGAGCTCTTGTACAGCGAGGTCATCGCGTGCGGAATCGGCATCGGCCGAACGGCGTATGAGGCCGAAATTCAGGCTGGGAAGGCGTTTTTGCATGCGAAACAAAGCGGACGGGGTGCGTGGATGGTGGTGTTTGATGACGGAACGATCTCGGGTCCGTTAGGAAAAAGTGTGCACCTCCGCTATTCGCTCGGCGGCGGAGAACTGCGGCAGCTGGCGGAGCGGACGGGATTAAGCGCCGCGACGCTCTGCAAATTGAAAGCAATATTGCAAAAACGAGGAACCAACGAGATCGAAGCGCATGAGTTGGCCTCTTACATGGGGATTGTGCCGCGCAGCGCCCGCCGGATTTTAAACCAATTGGAGACCGTGGGCCTTGCCGAAGTGGCCGGGGAAACAAACCCGTATCCGCGCGGGCGTCCGCGCAAAGTATACCGCATTTTCTTATAATTGCTCGATCAGCTTCTGCCTTTAGCGACAGGCAGAAGTTTTTTGTTGTCTTGAAGGCGTTTGTATTATTTGTATTATTTGAAAATTTCATCTGTTTCCATTATAATTAAGGACATATCCGAAAATTATCCGTAATTGGCGTGAGGGGAGGATAGCTTGATTCAAGGGGAACGTCTTTGGCAACGGCTCATGGAACTAGGGGAGGTCGGCAAGCAACCAAGCGGCGGCGTCACGCGCCTCTCGTTCACTGCTGAAGAGCGGCGGGCCAAAGATCTCGTCGCTTCCTACATGCGCGAAGCCGGGCTTTTCGTATATGAAGACGCGGCTGGCAACTTGATCGGACGGAAAGAAGGGACGAATCCGGATGCCACGGTCGTCCTTGTTGGATCTCATCTCGATTCGGTTTACAACGGCGGCTGCTTTGATGGACCGCTCGGGGTGTTGGCCGGCGTGGAAGTCGTTCAGACGATGAACGAGCACGGTGTTGTGACGCACCACCCAATTGAAGTAGTGGCGTTCACTGACGAAGAGGGAGCGCGCTTTCGTTTCGGCATGATCGGCAGCCGCGCCATGGCCGGAACACTGCCGCCGGAAGCGCTCGAGTGCCGCGACGCGGAAGGGATTTCCCTCGCTGAAGCGATGAAACAGGCGGGGCTTGACCCGGACCGCTTGCCGCAGGCAGCGCGAAAACCAGGAACGGTGAAAGCCTATGTCGAATTGCATATCGAACAAGGACGGGTGCTTGAGGAGACAGGACTTCCAGTTGGCATCGTCACTGGCATCGCCGGTCTGATTTGGGTGAAATTTACCATCGAAGGAAAGGCGGAACATGCCGGCGCCACGCCGATGTCATTGCGGCGCGACCCGATGGCGGCGGCCGCCCAGATCATCATAGTGATCGAAGAGGAAGCAAGACGAACAGGGACAACGGTCGGTACTGTAGGACAGTTGCATGTATATCCGGGCGGTATTAATGTCATTCCGGAACGGGTCGAATTTGTGCTCGATTTGCGCGACTTGAAGGCTGAGGTGCGCGATCAAGTATGGAAAGCCATAGCCGTGCGGGCAGAGACGATCGCCAAGGAGCGGAACGTCCGCGTCACGACCGAGCGGCTGCAAGAAATGCCGCCGGTGCTATGTTCCGATGAGGTGAAGCGCGCGGCGGAGGCGGCGTGCCAAAAGCTTGGCTACCCGTCGTTTTGGCTGCCGAGCGGCGCAGCCCATGACAGCGTACAGTTGGCTCCGATTTGCCCAATCGGGATGATTTTTGTCCGCTCCCAAGACGGAGTGAGTCATAGTCCGGCGGAATGGAGTACTAAAGAAGACTGCGCCGCTGGAGCAGAGGTGCTTTATCATACAGTGTGGCAACTGGCCCAAGGGGAATAACGAAAAAGACAAACGAACAGGGGGAGACCATGGATGACAAGTGAAGAAATCAAACGACTCGTCGATGAAGTGAAAACGGACGTCATCGCCTGGCGCCGTCATTTGCATGCCCATCCGGAATTGTCGTTCCAAGAAGAGAAAACAGCGCAGTTTGTCTATGAGACGCTGCAATCATTCGGTCATCTTGAACTTTCGCGGCCGACGAAAACGAGCGTCATGGCGCGGCTCATTGGCCAACAGCCAGGCCGGGTCGTCGCCATTCGCGCTGATATGGACGCATTGCCGATTCAAGAGGAAAACACGTTTGAGTTTGCCTCAAAAAACCCAGGCGTGATGCATGCGTGCGGACATGACGGCCATACGGCGATGCTTCTCGGGACGGCGAAAATTTTCTCCCAGCTGCGCGATGACATTCGCGGTGAAATCCGCTTTTTGTTCCAACACGCGGAAGAATTGTTCCCCGGCGGGGCGGAGGAGATGGTGCAAGCCGGCGTCATGGACGGGGTGGACGTCGTCATCGGCACTCACCTTTGGTCGCCGCTCGAGCGCGGAAAAATCGGCATTGTGTATGGGCCGATGATGGCCGCACCCGACCGCTTTTTCATCCGCATCATCGGCAAAGGCGGCCACGGGGCGATGCCGCACCAAACGATCGATGCGATCGCCATCGGAGCGCAAGTCGTGACGAACTTGCAGCACATTGTCTCGCGCTATGTCGACCCGCTCGAGCCGCTTGTTCTGTCCGTGACGCAATTTGTGGCGGGTACGGCGCATAATGTCCTGCCTGGGGAGGTCGAAATCCAAGGGACAGTGCGCACGTTCGATGAGACGCTGCGGCGCACGGTGCCGCAATGGATGGAGCGCATTGTCAAAGGGATCACCGAAGCGCACGGCGCCTCGTATGAGTTTCGATTTGACTACGGCTACCGCCCGGTCATCAACTACGATGAAGTGACCCGCGTCATGGAGGAAACGGCGTGCGAGCTGTTCGGCGAAGAGGCAGTGGCCCGCTTGAAACCGAACATGGGCGGCGAAGATTTCTCCGCCTTTTTGCAAAAAGCGCCCGGCAGCTTTTTCTACGTCGGCGCGGGCAATGTAGAAAAAGGCATCGTTTACCCGCACCACCACCCGCGCTTTACGATTGACGAAGACGCGCTTGAGATTGGCGTGCAAATGTTTGTCGCGGCGACGTTGAAACTGTTGGCGGGGGCGGAATAGCTGTTTTCGCTTGACATATCCAAGATTGTCAGTTCAAACGTTTGATCCTTGGGTGGCGGGATTGATTGGCGCCGCTGGGTTGCTCACTGCCATGGTGCCAGGGTCGATGATTTTAGTGACAGCATCAACGTTGTGGTGAGTTGGATTCCGTTTGGCCCAGTTACGGTGAAAGAAGGAAAGCGGGCGATATAGGAGGAAAAGTTGGCGATTGGACATCGTGCTTATCAATGGACGGGGAAAGCAAAGAAGGCATGGAATGCATCCGTGCCTTCTTACATGCTTTATGGTTGTCTAACGTGCATTGAATCGCAACTTTTCATTTAATGTAACATGAGCTTCATCCAAAGTTCGCTTGTTTGGTGAATAAATGATAAATAGCATTTCATCATGATGAATCGGACAGTCGCCGCTGGCTTGACAAAATTTTATCAAGCTGAAGGCAGCCTGCATACGAATGTCCTCTTGAAAATCCGTGTGAATCCCTTCCTCCAGTCCGAATGGATCTTGAAAGTTCGTCATGTTGTTCGACTTTGAAAACAACGGAAGAAGAAAAGAAGGCGGAGTGATCTTGAAAGTTCGTCATGTTGTTCGACCCCTTTTTCCAATTAGTAGATGGATCACGCTACGTTTACGATGATCGGTCAGCATTGGCCGCTGTTGTGTTTGACTGCGCGGAATAGTTTGCTGCAAGGTGCATTGCATGAACCTTTTTAAATGGCATATGCAATCGATAAGAAAATTAACCAAGGCACCCCAAATTGTTTTACACGATGTAACCCATGTCGTCCAACGCCTGAAACAGCGGATTCGACAACTGACGAATCCCAACTAGATCCTCTCCATGCAGGAGCACATCCAGCGAGTAAATCAATACATCATGGGATGGATCGGATATTTTCAACTCATAAACACCCAATGCTCCGTCTCTTATTGCATCGAGGGTCGAGAGGCATTTTGTTTGCCTAGTCACTGTCGAACTCGGGTGCTTGAAAATAGATGAAAAATAAAGAATAAATTAGTTAGCTTATGAAAAAATAAATGTAAAACGCTTTCTTGATGATTTTTCCGTTTATTTTCAAAAAAATAGCTAATTTTAGCTGTTTGACGGTATGGTGGACCAAGAGTATAATGAGCCTCAAATTAAATAACCATTCATTCCCTAAAGATCGCTGAATCCGAATAGGAGCGGGGGAACCAACCGTGGCTTTGTGCGCCACATGGGGTGAATCCTGTTCAGGACGCCTGTTCTGAACGGGTAGGGTGACTCTCATCACCCGAATCCGTCAGCTAACCTCGTAAGCGTGTTGAGAGAAGGGGGGTATTTCCTATGGCTTGACATAGGCAGCCAGATACCCTCTGGCTGTCTTTTTTTGTTCTTTTTTATAAAAATATGTAATTTATGTAAAAAATAATAAATTTGGTTTGTTGGGAAATCTTCGTGTATGTATAAGTCAATGTTTCCGAACTTTAAGCGGAAAGATGACAAAAGGCGGAGGGATCACTGATGTGGGATGTGATGATGGTTGTTTTGCTTGTCGTGAGCTTTATTCTCTTTTATGAATTTTCTGTTTGGTGTGATTCCGTGGTGAATGGAGGAGAAGAACAATGATCTGGATAGTAGGGATGGTGATATTGGGGGTATTTTGCTATCTCGTATACGCACTTATTTACCCGGAAAAATTTTGAACTGACGGTCAGATAAATTCAGTTATGAATTGGAATATGAGTGATCACGCGTGAGGGGGAAGAAACATGTGGCATGTCTTTTCGCAATATACACTTATTTTCTTGTTGTTGATCGTTATCGCGGTGCCATTGGGAAAATATTTATATGTGGCTTTCTTTGAAAAAGGAAAGATCGATCGTTTCTTTTCGCCCATTGAAGCGGTGATTTATCGATTATCAGGTATTCGCTCACTAGAAGAGATGACTTGGAAGTCGTATTGTACAGCATTGTTGATCGTGAATGCGGCATTGTTAGGTATATCCTATGGGCTTTTGCGTATTCAACATTATTTGCCGCTTAATGGGGCCAAAGTGGAAAATATGGAGCCGACTCTTACGTTTAACACTGTGGTTAGTTTTATGACAAATACAAACCTGCAGCATTATAGCGGAGAATCTGGATTATCCATTTTATCACAGATGTTATTTGTGACGATGATGATGTTCACGTCAGCCGCCACGGGACTGACTGTTGCTACTGCTTTAATTCGCGCGTTGTCTAAAAAAGGAAAAACGATAGGGAATTTTTATCAAGATTTTGTGCGCGCGAATGTGCGTGTATTGCTCCCGCTATCTGTCATCGTAACGATCTTGTTAGTGGCCTTTGGGGTTCCGCAAACCTTCTTGGCCCGCATGGCTGTATCAACATTAGAGGGAGGCACACAAACGTTAGCGCTGGGACCTGTCGCTTCGCTTGAGTCCATCAAACACCTCGGGACAAACGGAGGGGGATTTTTCGGAGCGAACTCGTCTCATCCGTTTGAAAATCCTCATCCGTTTACGAACGTAATCGAGATGTTATCGATGTGGTGCATTCCAGCGGCTCTGCCTTTTACGTATGGTCATGCTGTAAAAAATCGCAAACAGGGGTGGGTATTGTTTGCGACAATGTTCGTTTTGTTCGTCATGATGCTTGGGGTTGTGTACAATGCGGAACAATCTGGGAATCCCCTTGTGGGCAAATCAGGATTTGCAGCTGACCAAGGAAATATGGAAGGCAAGGAAGTACGTTTCGGCATTCCGCTGTCCAGTTTATTTACGGCGATCACGACAGCGGCCACAACCGGGTCAGTCAACAATATGCACGATAGTTTGACTCCGATTGGGGGGCTCGTTCCGCTGGCATTAATGATGTTAAATAACGTGTTTGGCGGCGATGGGGTAGGGTTTGTGAACATCATGATGTATGCGATGATTGCCGTTTTTTTATCAGGCTTGATGGTCGGGCGTACACCTGAATTTTTAGGGCGCAAGATCGAGCCAAAGGAAATGAAGCTGATCGTCATCGCGTTGTTGCTTCATCCTCTCATTATTTTGGCGCCGTCAGCCATAGCGTTAATGACGCACATGGGGACCGAGGCAATCAGCAATCCTGGCTTCCACGGCATTTCGCAAGTGGTGTATGAATATACATCTTCGGCGGCGAACAATGGGTCAGGATTTGAGGGATTGAAGGATAATACGGCATTTTGGAACATTTCGACTGGTGTTGTCATGCTTTTGGGGAGATATGTTTCCATTATTGCGATGCTTGCGGTCGCTGGGTCTTTGGTCGGAAAACAGCCAGTGCCCGAAACCATTGGAACATTCCGTACCGATACAGCCACATTCGGCGTCATTTTATTTGGGACAGTGTTCATTATCGGAGCACTTACCTTTTTCCCTGTTCTGATCCTGGGTCCGGTGGCGGAATATTTAACCATTCGCTAAGGAGGAAACGTCGAGATGAGAGGGAATGACAATCGCCAATCACTGTTTCAGCCAGAGCTTGTGCGGCAAGCGGCAATAGAGAGCGTCAAAAAGTTAAATCCTCTTGTGATGATGCGCAACCCAGTAATGTTTGTCGTCGAGATTGGAACATTGATCGTGTTGCTTATGCTTTTGTTTCCTCGCTTTTTTAGAATAGAGGATTGGAAATATGAATTAGCGGTATTCGTCATTCTTTTGCTCACGATTTTATTCGCTAATTTTGCTGAGGCTTTGGCGGAAGGACGAGGAAAGGCACAAGCGGAATCGCTCAAGAAAACGAAAGCGGATACGATCGCCAAGCGGATCAGCGCAAAAGGGGAAATAGAACTGGTTGCGTCCACACAGTTGCGAAAAGGGGATATTGTTCTCGTCGAAGCCGGTGATCTCATTCCAGGTGACGGCGAAATCATAGAAGGGTTGGCGTCCATTGATGAATCGGCCATTACTGGGGAATCCGCCCCTGTTATTAAGGAGGCAGGGGGAGATTTCAGTTCGGTGACAGGCGGCACAAAAGTCGTCAGCGATTGGATTAAAGTAAAAATCACAGCCGACCCCGGCGAGTCTTTTTTGGATAAAATGATCTCTCTTGTTGAAGGAGCAACGAGGCAAAAAACGCCGAACGAGTTGGCGCTGAACATTTTGCTTGTGACTCTCACGCTCATCTTTTTGATTGTCGTTGTCACATTAGTTCCGATTGCCCGTTATGTCGGCATCCATTTGTCGATAACAACCTTGATCATCTTGCTTGTTTGTTTGATTCCGACGACCATTGGCGGCTTATTATCGGCCATTGGAATCGCCGGGATGAACCGCTTGACACAATTCAACGTGTTGGCGATGTCCGGAAAAGCGGTGGAAGCGGCAGGGGACGTTACAACTATCGTGCTTGATAAGACGGGAACGATTACGTTTGGAAATCGAATGGCCGCCCAGTTTATTCCTGTTGGCGGGACTACAGAGGAGCAAGTACGGGAAGCAGCCGTTTTGTCTTCGATTAAGGATGAGACACCTGAGGGGCGTTCTGTTCTTGAATTGGCGAAACAGCAAGGATGGAAAGCAGATGTTGCTGAGTATGAACACGAGGAGTTTGTCCCGTTTACTGCCGAGACAAGAATGAGCGGCATGAACGTTCAAGGCATTCCGTATCGCAAGGGAGCGGTGGATGCCATTTCCCGTCATGTCAAACAGCTGGGCGGCCGCATTCCAAGCGATTTGAAAGAAAAAAGCGAACAAATCGCTAAACAGGGGGGCACGCCGTTGGCTGTCTCCGTTGGAGCAGACATCGTGGGCATCATCTATTTGAAAGATACCGTAAAACCGGGAATGCGCCAACGATTTGATGAATTGAGAAAAATGGGGATCAAAACGATCATGTGCACAGGAGACAACCCACTGACCGCTGCAACGATTGCCAACGAGGCAGGAGTGGATGAGTTTATTGCGGAAAGCAAGCCGGAAGACAAGATTCGTGTTATTCGGGAAGAACAAGCGAAAGGGAATTTGGTTGCTATGACGGGGGATGGTACGAATGACGCGCCGGCTTTGGCGCAGGCGGATGTCGGATTGGCCATGAATAGCGGTACGATGGCGGCAAAAGAAGCGGCGAATATGATTGATTTAGACTCCGATCCGACGAAAATTATTGAAGTGATATCCATCGGGAAGCAACTGCTGATGACCCGGGGGGCATTGACCACATTTAGCATTGCCAATGATATTGCCAAATATTTTGCTATTTTGCCGGCTGTGTTTGTGGCCAGCATTCCGCAGATGAAATCGATCGATATTTTGCATCTGCATTCGCCAGCGAGCGCCATTTTATCCGCGTTAATTTTCAATGCGGTGATCATCCCTCTGTTGATTCCGTTGGCGATGAGAGGGGTGCGCTATCAACCGATGTCATCGGAAAAACTTTTGCGTAGAAATATGTTGATTTATGGAGGCGGAGGAGTCATTGCTCCATTCATTGGCATAAAGGTCATTGATCTTGCCCTAGGCCTGTTTATGTAAAAGAGAGGAGGATTTGGCATGAGAAATATTCGCCTTGCTTTGCTCATGATCGTTTTGCTTGGGCTCGGGTATCCGGCAGCGATGACGGGCCTTGCCCAGTTGTTATTTCCTCATCAAGCGAAAGGAAGCATTATTTATGAGAAGGGAAGAGCCATCGGTTCGGAATTGATTGGACAATCATTTCAGGGGGACTCCTATTTTCACGGCCGCCCTTCGTCGATTCAATATGATGCAAGTGCATCAGGTTCACCAAATTATGGGCCTTCCAGCAAAGAAATGATGGAACGGATGGAGAAAGATGCAGAGCAATGGTTGAAAAAAGTTCCTGGAAAGACGAAAAAAGATATCCCTATCGATTTAATCACCAATTCAGGATCTGGACTCGACCCTCATATTAGCCCGGCTGCCGCATTGTTCCAAGTGCCGATGGTAGCAAAGGCAACGGGATTATCGGAGCAACAATTGACCCGTTTGGTCAAGCAGCACATTGAAGGAAGAGCGATGGGCGTTTTTGGTGAACCGCGGGTCAACGTTGTGCGCTTAAATATGGCTGTTCAAAAATTAGTGGAGGAGCGTTCCAAACGGAATGAATCATAAATATAGACGAATGACTCCGGAAGAGATATTGAAGAAAATCGAAAATATGAAGAAAGGCCGCCTCAAAATTTATATTGGGGCGGCCCCTGGTGTCGGGAAAACATTTCATATGTTGAGGGATGCTCACGATGTGAGAGAAAAAGGGATCGATATCGTCATCGGAATTGTTGAAACACACGGACGGGCTGAGACAGAGGCAGAAATCAAAGACTTGGAAATCATTCCTCGCAAGAAAATCCATTATAAAGGAAAAGAATTTGCGGAATTGGATGTCGACGCGGTGATTCGACGCAACCCGGATGTGGTGATTGTGGACGAATTGGCCCATACCAACGCCCCGGGCAGTAAAAACAAAAAGCGCTATCAGGATGTACAAGAAATTTTGCAGGCGGGAATTCATGTTTGGACGGCAATGAATATTCAACATCTAGAAAGTGTTCATGATATCGTTGAGCAAGTAACAGGGGTCCAAGTGAATGAACGCGTGCCAGATTTTATGCTTAGGGAAGCCGATGAAATCGAAGTGATTGATATCACGCCGGAAGCGTTGCGCGAGCGCATTAAAGAAGGGAAAGTATATGGGAAAGAAAAAATTGATCAGGCGCTCAATCATTTTTTTCGCAAGGGCAATCTCGTTGCCTTGCGGGAGTTGACGTTAAGAGAAGTGGCCGATGATATTGAGATGCGTTTGGAGAAAGAGAGAGAAGAACAGGGAATTGAAGAACCGACCGGCATTCATGAAAAAATTCTAGTGTGTGTCAACTATCGGCCAAACGCTGAAAAATTGATTCGACGTGGATGGCGGATCGCTCAACGATTAAACGCCGAGTTATACATTTTGCACATTAAGCAGAAAAGACAATCGCCAGAAAGGACGATAGCAGAATGGGAGAAAATGGCTAAGCAATTTGGCGCCACTTTTCTCGTTCGAGAGGCTGCCTCGCGCCGTGTTGCCCATCAAATCGTGGATGTATGTCGAGAATATAAAATCACCCAGATTGTGATGGGGATGTCTGCTCGGACGAGATGGGAGGAAATATGGAAAGGATCGCTCATTAATGTAATTATGCAGCAACTTAAACATGTTGATGTGCTTGTTGTATCTGACAGATAGAGAAGAGGGGCATCTTTGATCATAGTTCCAAAAGAAGACTCCCGTTCGCAATTCAAGCAATAAGCGGAAGATGAATGTCGGCTGGCGCCAGCCAAAACGTATGATAAAATCAATGTGCATTGCGTACAGGCTGTTGACGGACTTAAGCGGCTAAGCAGCGCACGAGACGAGAGGAAATTCAAAGTGCACGCTGTGCATAGCATTGTCGTCGACCTCCAATCGTGCAAAAACCCCGGGGGATCGACGACAATCTTTTTACACACTTCAAGCCTACAGCCATCGTACATGAACACGATTGACAGAATTTTTGGATTATGGTATTCTGAAAATAACTTTGGAGCAAAAAGATTGATATATCAAGTGCTTTCTGGGGTTTTTATCGTACCTATGAGGGATTGAAACACGGAACGCCGGTCAGCCGGAATGAAACCGATTTATTCGTTTTTATCGTACCTATGAGGGATTGAAACTTGGCCACGACACGTTAGACCCTAAACGTAAGATTGGTTTTTATCGTACCTATGAGGGATTGAAACGCCAAGAAACACAATTGGCAATCGCAGCTCGGGCAGCGTTTTTATCGTACCTATGAGGGATTGAAACTCAACCCCACAGTCTGTCTAAAAAGTCATCGGTCGGTTTTTATCGTACCTATGAGGGATTGAAACTATTCTCTCGCTGTCTTGGCGATTGGCTGGCTTCCGTTTTTATCGTACCTATGAGGGATTGAAACGCTACATTTGAAAGCTCTTGAGTAATTTTCAACTTGTTTGTTTTTATCGTACCTATGAGGGATTGAAACGCTGCATTTGAAAGCTCTTGAGTAATTTTCAACTTGTTTGTTTTTATCGTACCTATGAGGGATTGAAACTATCCGCTCATTGATGACCCACATTCCGGACATTTGAGTTTTTATCGTACCTGTGAGAGATTGAAACCTTCGTGTTTTGTGCGAACGATCGTCGCAATAAACGCTTTTCATCACACCGTAAGCAACTCCATGGAGCGCACATAGGTTTAAATCTGTGCGGTGGAGAGAGGTTAAGAGTTGGCGAAGATGACTGAAAGAGATGAATCAGCATTCGCGGGCTATGTCTGTGCGATACCGGCGATCCGCTTCTGCCGTTTGTTTTAGGCAGGAGTTTTTTATTGTTATACAGCCGCTTTATGTCCATCCCGAATTGTCGTTCCAGGAAGAGAAAACGGCGCAATTTGTGTACGAGACGCTGCAATCATTCGGCCATCTTGAGTTGTCGCGGCCGACGAAAACGAG
>NZ_JHUS01000069.1:0-14304 GCF_000691465.1 Geobacillus sp. CAMR5420 | reverse complement strand
ACTCACCTTTGGTCGCCGCTTGAGCGCGGAAAAATCGGCATTGTGTATGGGCCGATGATGGCCGCACCCGACCGCTTTTTCATCCGCATCATCGGCAAAGGCGGCCATGGAGCGATGCCGCACCAAACGATCGATGCGATCGCCATCGGAGCGCAAGTCGTGACGAACTTGCAGCACATCGTCTCGCGCTATGTCGACCCGCTCGAGCCGCTT
Organism: Geobacillus sp. CAMR5420; assembly: GCF_000691465.1. Taxonomy (NCBI): domain Bacteria; kingdom Bacillati; phylum Bacillota; class Bacilli; order Caryophanales; family Anoxybacillaceae; genus Geobacillus; species Geobacillus sp. CAMR5420. The sequence continues at coordinate 14,091 of NZ_JHUS01000069.1, read as the reverse complement.
GTTCTGTCCGTGACGCAATTTGTGGCGGGTACGGCGCATAATGTCCTGCCTGGGGAGGTCGAAATCCAAGGGACAGTGCGCACGTTTGATGAGACGCTGCGGCGCACGGTGCCGCAATGGATGGAGCGCATTGTCAAAGGAATCACCGAAGCGCACGGCGCCTCGTATGAGTTTCAATTTGACTACGGCTACCGCCCGGTCATCAACTACGATGAAGTGACCCGCGTCATTGAGGAAACAGCGCGCGAACTATTGGGCGAAGAAGCCGTCGCCCGCTTGAAACCGAACATGGGCGGCGAAGATTTCTCAGCTTTCTTGCAAAAAGCGCCGGGCAGCTTCTTTTACGTCGGTGCCCGAAACGAAGAAAAAGGCATCGTGTACCCGCACCACCACCCGCGCTTTACGATCGACGAAGACGCGCTTGAGATTGGCGTGCAAATGTTTGTCGCCGCGACGTTGAAACTGTTGGCGGGGGCGGAATAGCTGTTTTCGCTTGACATATCCAAGGAGGGAGAGAAGATGAAAAGCATCCGTTGGTTAATGATTGTCCCATTTATCGGCATGCTCGGCGGCGTTCCTTTTGTGAATCAAGTGACTCCGTACGTGTTTGGCATGCCGTTGCTTCTCTTTTGGCTGGTCGCTTGGGTGATCGCCACTTCGGTTATCATGGCCATCGTGTATCGTTTTGACCCTGCGGTGAAGGAGGATGAGCAGACATGAACTCGGCCTTAGTGATGATTTTTGCTTTCTTGTTGCTGTCTCTTTATCTAGGAGTGCAGGCGCGAAAAGGAAAAGACATGAATTTGGAGCAATGGACCGTCGGTGGGCGCGGATTTGGCACAGTTTTCGTTTTCCTCCTGATGGCCGGTGAAATTTACACAACGTTCACGTTCCTTGGCGGAAGCGGTTGGGCCTATGGAAAAGGGGGGCCGACGTTTTACATCATTGCCTACGGCTGCCTGGCCTATGTGTTATCGTATTGGATGCTTCCCCCGAGTTCGACAGTTTTGAGGTCATTTTAGGCAAATGGAAATGACCAAAATGCTGTTATATCAAGGGTTTCGTGATGCGGATCCTAGGAAAAAATACCGAATTTCATAGGCACACGATTTATTAATTTTTTCTTTTAAAAATAAATTTTATACGTTATAACTCACATTTCGCACCCTAACAATGTCAAGACAAAGGATTTTTTATTTAGTTTTTCAGAATAACTTTTTGACCAACACAACGAGCGATGGCAATCCTTTTTTTACCATAGCTGGTCGTTCCGTATCACGTTACACGTAGATGCTCTCATCCATGCCCAATCCCTGCAGAATCCTTCGCTGATCAGGGGTAAGGGAGCGATCCAGCGAGCGTTGGATGCGCCCATCCGGCAGCTTGAACAGGACGACGTTCACATATTGAAACAGCTGGAAAATCGCCTGCCCCGTCGGTCGGGTCAGCTTGCGGCCTCCAGGACCCTTCAACGGGTGTTCTGGAGTAATAAACTGACGCACTCGGCGCTGAAAAACGCGGTAAATCGCCACGGCCAACCGAAACAAATAGCCTAATACTGCGACCCGTTCTGGTTTTTTGACGTAAATCTCATCCGTGAAAAACGGATCTTTCAAAAACGCGAAGATCATTTCCACCGAGATTTGCCCTTTATATAGCTTCAAGATCTCTTGGGCATCCATGGGTTGGCCCTTCCATTCCTTCGGAACGGTCGTGACAAGGACAAACCGGGACGCTTTCCGTCTCGCCTGTTCCCACGCGTCTTGGTCGAATTCGACGTCAAGGTGCAAGAAATACAGCGTCTCCACCTCGGGTTCCGCCACTTTTTTCGGCCGTCCGCGCCGATTTTTCAGGCGTACGATCTCTTCGACCGCGGCCTCAACCCGATGAAACCGGGGGCGAAGGGACGCCTTGAGGGACGCAAAGGCTTGTTCGGCATCTTCCCGGCAGGAGAAGGGATGGCGCTCCCAACGCTCTTGTTCCTCGCGAAGAAGCTCCGCTTCTTTGGTTCGTTCTTTTTCAAGCGTCTTTCCTTTTCTCTGGTCGAGCGCGCTCGATTCGACGACGATCAGCCGTACGGGCTGGCCTTCATATGTTGAGGCCGTTTCCCATACCCGGTACGTGGCGCCGTTTCTCTCCGCCAACGTAAAGGAATCGCTCCACGTCGTGTCCTCAGCATCCGCTTCGGCCAGCGCGGTTTTCACGATCCGGAGCGACGAAGGGCCTCTGGTGATCAAAAAGGCGTTCGCCGCTTTGGTTTGCGCCAGGGTCTCTTTCTTCATCGCGGCGGAATCGGCCACATAAATCCATTCGTCTTCCATCTTGGCTTGTTTGAGCTGTTCGTGGACACGGGACAGCACCTCCGGATTCCACGTTTTGTCAGGCAGGTTGCCGTCGTGCACATCGCCGTATAATGGGATGCCATCCTCGTTGCCGACCAGTCCGAAACCGATCTGTTTTTGCAAACGATGATGGCGGTTGTAGCCATGTGTGATTTGTAAGGCCTCTAACGAGGCCGATTCATCCGCGCCGTAAACGGTCTTGTCCGTCGGATCGGCGTGGAAAGCTCGGAGGGAAAGGCCCTCTTTGCGATAAATATTAATCAAGCAAGTGCTGATGACGTTGTGAATGCCAGCCTCATACAGGCGATCGAGATGACGGGCCAACGCATCGTCGTTCAACCAGGAAGGATGGAGACCGGGACGGATGCGTTTCTCTAGATCGATCTCCTGAGCCCATCGTTCCACGGGAACGAGGGCTTGCCGGCCGACAAACACATTGTAGAGGATGGCCTGAACGGCATCTCTGACTCGCGTTTGGCACTGCGGATCGACGGGCACGAGATTGTCAATCAATTGAGGCAGACCCAGTTTCTTGAATAGGGCACTTATTATATTCAAATAAGAATTGCGATAGTCCTTTTTGACTTGAACGTTCATAAGAGAAAAACTCCTTTACGTTCCTTGTGTGTCAAGGATTCATTCGACATCGGAACGAAAAAATCCTCCCGATTTTCGTCGAGAGGGTGCGAAATGTGAGTTAGCATCTAGTTTTTCTCTAAAAACTCGTAAATACATAGGTAGTTCAACAACTCCTGAAGAACCTGTAACGCCAACTAATATATTCAAGCTTAACACCTCCTTTACATTACAGTTTCTCTTGGCGTACCTTTTCTCACATTAATTAATAACGAAGATAAACTAGTAACTATACCCAAAGCACCTGCAATGAAGAAAAGATATTTTATATTGAAATAATCAACACTGACCCCAAAAATAAACTGGGCTACTGGCGTTGAAAGCATTGAAATCGCCATCATAATACTATTAACTCTTCCTAATAAATGAATAGGCACAGAACGTTGAACAAAAGTAGGTATAAGGACTCCTATAAAACCAGTAATTAAGCCAATTACAAAAACGAAAATTAGAATAATCAAAAAATTTTGGGTGAAACATAGTGCGGCAATACCAGTAGCTTGTAAAAGAAAAGATAAATAAATAATCTTCAATTCAACCTTGTGAATGCTTTTAACTGAAAAGATTAAACCAGTTAACAAACTTCCCATTGACATCGATGAATATATATATCCTAAATACTTAGCATCATCACTAACATTTTTAGCTAAAAAAGGGAACAATACATTAACCCCGTTTGCTCCAATATTTACAAAAAACATAGTTATAACCAAATAAAAAATCATTTTTTGTCTATTCAAAAAACTAAAACCAAGTCTTAAATCCGAAAAGTAAGAAGTTTTATCATTATTATCGTTTATATTTTCAAGATGACTATTTTTAGAGTCAATAAACAAAATTAAAAAAGTTGAAAATGCATATAAGATAGAAATGGCTATCAAGGAATGTTCTATTGAGATTGATTCAACCATCCAAGCGGCTATTAAAGGGCCCAAAATGATCGTTGTTCTTACAACAGTGAAGTATTGACTATTGAGACGACTCAAATATTCAGTAGCGACTAATCTTGGCTTTATTGATTCTGAGGCTGACCAATAAAAAGCATCAATCGCTCCAAACAAAACGGAGACCATTATGAGAATTACAAAAGAGATAGTATGATCCCATAACAGAATAGCCAAAACTAACACAATGATTGTCCTTATCATGTCTGACAACCACAGAAACAACTTTGCCCCTATTCGATCAATAACCGGTCCGCAAAGAAGCCCAGCAATAAATCTCGACAAACCTAGGGAAAATAAAACTGCTCCCATCAAAAAACCTGATTGTAAAACGTCAGCAATATACCAAGCTATAACAACACTGTATATGACGTCCCCCAAGTTTGAAAGAAACGTTGCTATACAAAATTTTGTAGCGTTCAAAATGATCACCCTTAGAAAGATTGAGACTAGGCATGTAACGCACTTGTGAAACAGAACAAAATCAAAACATAGGATAAGGGGTGGTTTTAATATAACTAAATATTCATTATATTACAGTTATTACAATAATTATTTTATCGGGAAAATACGGTAATGTAAAGAGTTTTTTGTAATACCTCGTCTCGTTTTGTCGGATATCGTTGAATGCAACATATCTTATGTTATGTTGAATAAAAAACACCACCCATAGAAGGTGGTATTTAGCTGATAGTTTCATTAAAATGTTTAGACAACTGTAGATAACCGGTCAAACTTACTTCCGGTAATTCCTTGGATTGATCCCATTCAAAATATCTTATATTTTGTATTAAAGAACTGTAGATGAGCAAATTTGCTAACATAAATTGACAATCAAACAAAAAAGGAGACATGAACGGGACTCCTTGAGTAAAATAGATGTGCTCACAACTACCCACAAGGAGGTTCATGTCTCATGAATAGATTAGCACATCACCAAGGAATCCACAAGTTTTTCCTAGTGTTAGAGTCAGTCAAGACTTTGTGGAGAACATTTTTTCGGTTCACTACGGGCGTTGTCAATCACTAGTTAGTGAACCATTTTCAGGAATTGATATCGTAAGTGCTTTCGGACCCTCATCCCTCATCTTGAGGTGATCATATTGTATTCCATTTTTTACATCCAACCACCATCCCGGAGCGCCGACAACGCTTGATGGATCGGCGTCCCGGATGATCGTTGCAGACACGGTATATTCTGACGCACCACATCCACCCACAACCGTCCTGCCTTCCGTTTGGCCTGTTCGATCCGCTTGGACTTTGTTGAGGCCGAGACGGCCGACTGGGGCTCTTGCTCCTCCCACCGTCCCTTTCTCCACCCGATCCCGTCGATTCGGGCCGCCATCGCCCTCAGAAACGCCCGAAGCCCTTGGTCTTTCCAGCTGCGGCGGGATTTCACCCGATGCGCAAACCGGCTCATCACGCTCTCGGCGTGGCCCATCGGACGCATGCCGGTCGTCTCCACCCCTTGCTCGGACAGCCACTCCCGATCGTCCTGGATGCATCCCGGCATCGACTCGATCCGGCGGATCATGGCAGCCAGCTGTTGTTCTTTCGCTTCGTCCTCCAACGTGCCGACCGTGCTGTTCAGCTCCACGAGAATCCCTTCTTCGTCTTGTTTTGCCAGCTTCTTTCGCACGTGTAAATTAGCACATTCTTTCAGAATCCCTTTTTCAAATTATTTCAGATGGATTCCGAAATAATGTGCAAAATTTTTGCCGATTATTCCGGACTTTGCACATTCTTTCGGAACGTTTGCACGCTCTTTCAAATGAAGATTTCCAGCGCGCCTGATGGAATGATGGAAAAGAGAAAGCACAAAAGAGGCCGATTCGGCTCCTTTCGTGCTAATACCCCCATTTCCTCTAAGGCCATGCGCACCACTTCCTCGTCAATGACGGTATTGTCAAAAGTTTATCCTCCACACTCACGGTTTTCCCTTGAGTTTCAACGGTTGGAAGAAAAAAAGCTTGCCACCCCCGTTGTTTTCGGCCATCATTGAGGTAACCACACACTCAACAGCCAAAACAAAGGAGTGACAAGCTTTGTTACCTCAATGATTAGCCTATTTGCTTCAAATCATCAAGACCCAATATCAAATCATTGTGTATCTCATGGGTGTGATCGTGGGAAAATCCCTGAATCGTAAGGACTTGGACGAACCCGTCCAAAAACCGTACCGAAAACTTCAGATCGATGACCTTCCGATCATCGATGTACCGGAAACCCTTGATTACCGGAAGTTGTTGGCGGACTACGAAGCCCAGCACGGACGTCCTTTGCGGCCCATCCAGCGCCGCGCGAAGGCGAAACACCGTGTTCCGGATTCGTTGACCTGCCCTCGCTGCCAGGCTCCCTCTTCTTACCTGTACGCCAATAACGGCGGAAACGGGCAATACCAATGCAAAGTGTGCCAGTGCCGGTTCAACCACCGGAACCGGTTCACCAAGCAAGCGGTCTTTCGCTGCCCGCACTGCAAAAAGACGCTGGAAAAGATCAAGGAACGCAAAGAATACAACATCTATAAGTGCAAGAACAACGATTGCCCGTTTTACCAGGCCAACCTTCGCCGGATGACCAAGAAGGAGCGCCAACAGTTTCAACAGGATCCTCAAGCCTTCAAGGTGCGGTATTTGTTTCGAGAGTTCTTGTTTGACTTTCTCCCGTTGGCTTCCTCGTCGCCCATCCAACCGAAGGTCGATTTGTCCCGGCTGGCTGCGTCGCCGCACGTATTGGGGCTCGTGTTGACGTACTACGTCAACTTTGGGATGTCCTCGAGGGAGACCGCCGCCGCCATGAAGGACATCCATGGCGTCTCGATCTCCCATCAGACGGTGCTCAACTACGCCAACAGCGCCGCGCTTTGGATCAAGCCCTTTGTCGACCGGTTCCCGTATGAGCTGTCCGGTTCGTTTTGCGGGGACGAGACGTATATTCGCGTCAAAGGGCGCTGGCATTACCTGTTCTTTATGTTTGATGCCGTCAAAAAGATCGTGCTGTCGTATCGCGTCTCGCCCAAGCGGGACACGCTCTCGGCCATCCAGGCCATCGATGATGTCCTGCGAAAGCTGCCGTCCCTCCCAGACGACTTGTCGTTTGTCGTGGATGGCAACCCGATTTACCTGCTGGCGCAACACTTCTTTGCCCAGCACGGGATTTCGTTTGACGTCCGCCAGGTGATCGGCCTGACCAACGAAGATCCGGTCTCGGAAGAGTTTCGCCCTCTCAAGCAGATCATCGAGCGATTCAACCGGACCTTTAAAGGCAACTATCGCCCGACCCATGGGTTCGGTGCGGAAGAAGGCTCGGTGTCCTTTGTGACGCTGTTTGTGGCGTATTTCAACTTTCTGCGCCCGCATGGCGCGCTCGAAGGCCGGGTGCCGGTCGTCATCTCGGAGCTCGCTGAGCTGCCGCATATGCCGGCCCGGTGGACGAAGCTGATCGCCATGGCCCAAGCGTTTCTCCTACAAGAGGAGCCCTGACTTTTTTGTCCTCCGGAGCCCGTTGAACAGAACTCCTGCCGGATTCGGCGAAGCGAACCCTTGACCAACCGAACACCGCCAAAGGTAAAATTCGGTCATGGCAAGGGCGGCTTTCCTATTGCCTTCTTTTTGTCCCCGTCGCCCTTGACGACTCTTTCCCACCTTTGGCGGGTGTTGGTCAAGGGCGAATCCGGCCCTCCGCATGCCCCACGATGCTCAATGGGATGATCTGTGTGGAGTTTTCATAGAACTTTTGACGCTACCTCAATGACGTCCTTTTTCAGCTGATGCCCGTACAACAGGCACATCGTGGCCAATGCGTTGATCACACGGGGACAGCCTCGCGATTGCAGAACGATCGCCTCCAACGACGATGGGGTGAAGATCGGATGCTTTTTCTACGTCGGCGCGGGCAATGTAGAAAAAGGCATCGTTTACCCGCACCACCACCCGCGCTTTACGATTGACGAAGACGCGCTTGAGATCGGCGTGCAAATGTTTGTCGCGGCGACGTTGAAACTGTTGGCGGAAGTAGAGTAGGATGCTTCCGCTTTTTTGTACATCATAAAGGCGGATCGATATATTGCATCTCATATTTCGCAACCTTTGCATAATATACAAAAAATAACCAGAATATTCGCATAAAAATAATTTTTTATAAAAAATGTAAAATAATTAATTTTTATTCGGTCAAATCGGGCTTATTTCGAATTTTTATTCAGGGTGCGAAATGTGAGTTGCATGCTCTTTCTCTGTCGCTAATTCACATGGTTGAACTTGGTGTAGCTCACATGAGTGGATAAAGGAAATAAAGAGAGCATGGGAACTCTTTGTCTTCCTTAATGTTAGTTTTGGGCTTCGATTCGATCAAGACGACAAGGCTAGGCGATTTTGACAATTTTTGTGATCGGTGCTAGGTCGAGGTCTTGGTTGTAAAGAGCGTGGACAAAATCGCCGTCAAGCGTAGCGAAGTAGTCATAATGATGGTATGTTGCAATGGCGTAGTGCAAGGCATCATAGGCTTCAAGCTGAAGGAGTCGCATTTGAGCTAAGGCTAAATCTTGAATGTTGGCAAGCATCGATGTATATAGACGCTTGTCCAAAATGTTCATCTATGGCATCTTCATATGTCATCACAAACGACATAATCGGCTACCGTCCTTGTTTGTAGATGTCCACTAATTTTTTGCCAAAGGGAGAAGGTTTGGCTATTTTTTTTCGTAATTCGGCAAATGAAAGATCCTTATTCGGTTTGTTGGCCTGTTCCGTGCAAGACAGTGTCAGCCTCATTTTCGTTTCCAAAGCGGAGGGCATATTGATCACCTCATTGATTCTCCTTTCTAAAAATTATAATGCTGGCCAGAAAAAATGTACAGATTTTTCTTTTACTACTATACCCTTGTTCATGAAAACATAAACACGGAGAGAATCTCCCTTAAAAGGGGAATGGGTGAAAGAAAAGGGGAACGGAAAAGAAGTCTTCTTTCCAGCCTGTGAGCGAACGATTTTCAAGCAATGGTGAAGCAGCTTTCAAAAAAGAAAATGGAAAAATATCACCATCCCTGTTATGATGATAAAGGGTTCAGCGAACAAGGTGTCTACTTTCGTTTGTTGTGTAGGTACCTTGTTTTGTTGGGAAAAAGGTTGTTGGCAGGTGAAACGATGAGAGATTTCCTTTCCCGCTGGCTTCCCGTCATCCTCTGGTGTTTGGTCATTTACACGTTTAGCGAGTCTTCCTTGTTCACCGGAGCGAATACCGCTCACGTGTTGCAAGTGATTCTCTCGTATTTGCCGTTTGGCGGCGGGGATGAAGAGGGGCCGTCATGGCTGAACTTTTTGATCCGCAAAGCGGCGCATTTGACCGAGTTTGGCATTTTGGCCGCGCTTGTGTGGCGGGCGCTTGCGCCAAAACGGTTTGCGTATGCGGGCGCCTGGCTGTTTGCGACGGTGTATGCGGCAACCGACGAGTGGCATCAATCGTTTGAACCAGGACGGACGGCGACGCCAAAAGATGTGGCGATTGATTCATGTGGGGCGCTCCTGGCGCTTTTGATTGTATGGGCTTGCCGCTGTTGGGCAAGGACCAAGCATCGGGCGGTCAAACGCGGCGTATAATAGAACAAAGCTCTCCCAACGTATAGGCCGAGGCGAAAAAGGAAAGAATGGCAAATAACTAGTTTCAAAGAAAAGGGAGAGAGGGCCATGGTCGCGTTTATCGCGGGAATGTTTGTGGGTTCGTTTGTGATGCTCGTCATCATGAGCATGATGGCGGTGGCGAAACGGGCGGATGAAGCAAGCGAACGGTGGAGGGAAAAGTGAGAAGTCCCTTGCGGCAGGCAAGGGATTTTTTTGTGAAAGTGCTATGCGATCATGTTTACGTCAGCTTGCAAAAAAGGGCGCACATTGTTTGAGGACCGCCGTGAAAGACCGACGAAGTACAACGGATTCGAAAAGTTGAAGGGGATAAAATGATGTTTTTGTTGCAAAGTTTTTCAGTTTGAGAAACGTTGCTGGAGGACAACATTCCCCCCTTAAATCACTAGTCTTTTAAAAAAGCTTGATGGCGCACAAAAAATCGGATATACTATGTGTAACCGGTTACACATAGACAGAAAAGAAGGAATCGAACATGGCAACGATTCGTGATGTGGCAAAGCGTGCAGGTGTCTCCGTCGCCACCGTTTCGCGGGTGTTAAATCAAAATGGATATGTTAATGAGGAAACGGAAAGACGGGTTAGACAGGCGATGAAAGAGCTCAATTATAAACCGAATGAAGTGGCGAGAGCTCTGTTTAAAAAAACATCGAAAACAGTCGGACTCATTGTCCCTGATATTACCAATCCGTTCTTTCCCGAGCTCGTTCGCGCGGTGGAAGATGTGATGAATATTTATGACTATACGGTCATTCTATGCAATTCCGATGAGAAGCCCGAAAAAGAGCGGGAATACATTGAAGTGCTGAAGCAAAAATATGTCGATGGCGTCATTTTAACCACAAATCAGTTGGCGCCGGAAGAAGTCGAGGAATGGGATGTTCCGATTGTCGTGCTCGACCGTCCGCTGCATGAACGGTATCCGTCGGTGGTTGCGGACAACTACGGAGGAGCTCGTTTAGCGACGCGTCATTTGTATGAAGTGGGCTGCCGGCGGATTGCCCATATTCAAGGGCCCAACCACGTGGTGAACGCCATGGAGCGTTTCCGCGGCTATCAAGATGAAATGAAGGAGCTGGGGCTAGGGGATCGCCAGCTCGTCATTCAAGGAAATTACCAGTTGAAGCAGGCGAAAGAAGCGGTGATGGCTGCGTTGGCTGAACATGATATGGACGGGATCTTTGCCGGCAACGACGCGATGGCGGTCGGTGCTTTGAAAGCGGTTCAGCAATACGGGCTACGGGTTCCGGATGATATTGCCATTATTGGCTACGACGGCATCCCGCTGACGGAAATGACAACACCCGAACTATCGACCGTGTCTCAGCCTATTTACGAAATGGGGGCCATGGCGGCAAGAATTTTAATCAAACAAATTGAGGGAAAGCCGCTTGAGAAGCTCCATTATCAACTTCCGGTTCAACTTGTGGTGCGGCAGTCGACGTCAAGGAGGGGATTGACTTGAACAAACCAACCATTACGGTGATCGGCAGCCTCAACATGGACTTAGTCACTGTGGCGGCGCGATTTCCAAACCAAGGAGAGACGATTTTAGGCGAACAGTTTCTCACCACTCCCGGTGGCAAAGGGGCGAACCAGGCGGTGGCCGCCGCCCGCCTCGGCGCCAATGTGCGGATGATTGGCGCGGTCGGGGATGATGCGTTTGGGCAAGCGCTCATCCATTCGTTACAAAATGAGGGCATTTCCGTCGATTATGTGAAACCGGTTACACATGGGAGTACAGGCATTGCTTCCATTACGATTTCTGAGCGGGACAATCGGATCATCGTCGTTCCTGGGGCGAATCATGCGCTTACGCCGGAAGATCTCGATTCATGTGAATCCGTGATCGCCGAAAGCGATGTTTGCTTATTGCAGCTCGAGATTCCGCTTCCCGTTGTGGAACGGGCGGTTTCGATCGCTCATCGCCACGGCGTGCGCGTCATCGTCAACCCCGCTCCGGCCCAGCCGCTGCCGCCGTCGGTGCTTGAGCAGGCGAGTTTCTTGACGCCGAATGAACATGAACGGACGATTTTGTTTGACAAGATGGACGAAGAAGCGTTTGCCGATAAGCTGATTGTCACCGAAGGGGCAAAAGGGGTGCGCATTTGGCAAGATGGACAAGAACGGCTCATTCCAAGTTTCCAAGTTCCCGTCGTGGATACGACGGGCGCGGGCGATACGTTTAACGGTGCGCTTGCCGTGGCGTTGGCAGAAGGGAAGCCGCTTGATGAAGCGTGTCGGTTTGCCAATGCGGCGGCGGCCTTGTCGGTGACGAAACTTGGGGCGCAAGCTGGGATGCCGAGACGAGAGGAGGTGGAATCATTTTTGGCCGAACAGGAACGAAGTCAATGAGGCAAAAAGTCGATGTGCTACTGGTCAACCCGACGGACTCAAGCGCTGTCACGTCTGCGATTGAATCCGCCAACAGCGCCAACATCCCGGTCATTACCGTCGACCGCAGCGCGGACGGCGGGAAAGTGGTCACCCATATCGCTTCTGACAATGTGGCAGGAGGAAAAATGGCGGCGCAATTTATCGTCGACCACTTGAAAAACGGCGGAAACATTGTGGAATTGGAAGGGATTCCGGGCTCCTCGGCCGCACGTGAACGGGGAGAAGGATTCCACCAAGTGATCGACAAATGTAAATTATCACTTTATTTCGGAACAAAAGAGCCATTTTTTTGCACATTCCTTCAGAAAGCCCTCTCCCCTTTTCTGAAAGAATGTGCTAAATTTTTTGTGAATTATTTCGGAAGAGAAAATCCATCGATTCAGAGGAGGGGGAGGAGGACGTGATTCAATTTCATGACTTTGGCATTGACGTCCAAACGTATGCAGAGCGTGGAAAAGAAAACGACTTCCCTCTTCTGAAAAAGTGTCCGCATTGCCGGGCCAAGCGCCCGTTGCACCGCCACGGTTACTATGAGCGAAACGCATTGACCCCACATGGTGATTATCGCATTTGGATTGTCCGGTATCGCTGTCGGGAATGCTTGAAGACGGTGAGTGTGCTGCCTTCCTTTCTCCTCCCGTATTTTCAGTATACGTTGTCCGCCATATGGCAAGTCGTGAAAGAGCAGTTGGGATTGACCGAGGGGACGAACCGGGCTCCGTTTCTCCCGACAAAGGACGGCATCATCTTTTATGTCCGGCGGTTCTGCCGAAACCTATCAAGCCTTCACAGCTTTTTTGCGAGGCGGTGGAGGATCATAGGCCCTATCGTGAAAAAAGAAAAGGAACGGGCTTCCTGGTGGATCCGGACGTTAGAGAAACACGGTCTCTATTCGGTCATCAGAGACATGTGGGAGGACGGATTCTGACACCCTTTTGCGAATCAAATGGGATCCTTATTTTACATACATATCCTAAATTGGAATGGTTGAGGTTCCCACAAACCTTTCCTATCGACGGAGAAAAAGCGATCCGGTACGATAAGGGCAGACGGACCGGAACGGTCCTGATTCCAAGTGAGACAAGGAGGAGATTCGAATGGATGAGTCGATGAGACACGACATTGCCCTGTTTCGGTACGGGCTAATCGCTCCGTTGGTGAATGGGCAGGTGGAACCGAAGGCGTATCTGAAAGAGGTGAGCGAGCGAGTGCACCATGTTCCCCACCAAGGCGACAAACGAATCGCAGCCAAGACGATCCTCGATTGGTGCACCCGATACAAAAAAGGGGGCTTTGACGCCTTAAAGCCGAAGCGCCGTTCGGACCGCGGCCACTCAAGGCGTCTGTCGCCCGATGATGAGGATCATATTTTAGCCCTAAGAAAAGAACATCCCACCATGCCCGTGACGGTGTTCTACGAACACCTGATCGAGCAGGGGGAAATCCCAAAAAACCATATCTCTTACTTTACTATATACCGATTGTTGAAAAAACACAACCTTGTCGGGAAAGAAATCTTGCCCATGCCGGAGCGAAAGCGCTTTGCGTATGACCAGATCAATGAGCTATGGCAAGGGGACTTATCCCATGGACCCACGATTCGAGTCAATGGGAAAGCCCAGAAAACGTTTTTGATCGCCTATATCGATGACTGCTCGCGGTTGGTGCCGTACGTATAGTTTCCCCTCGGAGAAGTTTGACGGGCTGCGGATCGTCACGAAGGAAGCGGTGCTTCGTTGCGGGAAGCCGAAACGCATTTACTCGGACAACGGGAAAATTTATCGGTCCGAGGTGCTGCAGTATGCGTGCGCCGAGATGGGAATTACCCTCATCCACACCCAGCCGTATGACCCGCAAAGCAAAGGGAAAAATCGAACGGTTCTTCCGCACCGTACAGACGCGGTTTTATCCGTTGCTGGAGTTGGATCCCCTGAAGTCGCTCGAAGAGCTGAACGAGCGTTTTTGGAGGTGGCTTGAAGAGGAGTATCATCGAAAACCGCACGCCTCGCTGGACGGAAGAACGCCGCATGAGGTGTTTCAATCGCAAGTGCATCTCGTGTCGTTCATCGAAGATGGCGATTGGCTGGATGCGATTTTTCTGAAGCGGGAGCACCGCAAGGTCAAAGCCGATGG
>NZ_JHUS01000068.1:0-53714 GCF_000691465.1 Geobacillus sp. CAMR5420 | reverse complement strand
CATCGCCTCAAGATGAGGGACGAGAGTCCGAAAGCGCTTACGATATTAATTCCTGAAAATGGTTCGCTAACCGGTGATTGACAACGCCCGTAGTGAACCGAAAAAATGTTCTCCACAAAGTCTTGACTGACTCAAGGGTATGCAGCATGATGCAAAGGTTAACTTTTCAAGGTACATTTATATAGATGCATCGTTCGATGAGCATCCTGTCAATATTATACTTCACATTTCGCACCTTAACAGGGTCAAAAAAAAGATTTTTTATTTTTAGAACCCATGGTGCTATATAGATGCAATTTGAAGCTTTACCATTTGCAGCTTTTACCGAGTATTTGATCGACTGTCGGGCGACCGAACAACGCCGCTTCCAGACCCATATATAGGTCTGTGAAACAGGCGGTTGTTCGGTCTTCCGTCACGCCTTGGTGTGACGGAGGCAAGCCTGTGGCTTGCCTTCGACAGTCGAAAATGGACAAACCGCTTTTCCGTCAAGGATGTGTTAGACTTCTTCGTTGCATCTATATATAGGTTCATAACGAAGCGCTTCTTGGTTCATACTAAAGGAAAAGCTCGCAAAAGAAAGGGACTCGCCATGCTTCGTGAACTCGACTGGATGACGTACATCATGATCATTTTGGCCAGCTATCGGTTCACCCACTTGATCGTCTTTGATAAGATCACGGAGTTTATTCGCAATCCGTTTATGAAAAAAGAGACAATCCAACACGAAGACGGGAGTACGGAAATCAAGAAAGTGCCGAAATCGAAATTCGGCTATTTGTTGAACTGTTACTGGTGCGCGGGCGTATGGAGCGCGATGTTTCTCGCGCTTGGGTATTTATTCATCCCAAAGATCGCCATGCTGTTGATTTTTATCTTTTCGATCGCCGGGGCGCAGGCGATTCTCGAGACGTTTGTCGGGGTCGGGACGAAGGCGATCGACCTTTTGTCAGCGGCGAAAAAGCGGATGGAGTGACATTGGCGGGCGTGCGGTGGAAACATGCGGCACGCTCGCTTTTCTTGCTTTTGTCGATACATCATGGTTTAATTATATAATTATTTAATTATATACTGATTGACAGAAACCATTTCATTGGTCGGCGTGGCCGTTTCATGATGGATGTTCGTTTTTATATAAGCAAATCATGATATGATGATGAATGGAGGGGTGATATGCCGCAACTCGCAATGGAGATAGGAGCAGCCGCTCGGGTGTTGAAGCTGCTCGGCGATCCGACGCGGCTGACGATTTTGGTGATTTTGAATCAGCGGGAGTGCTGTGTGTGCGAGCTGCTGGAGGTGTTTTCGACCAGCCAGCCGGCGATCAGCCAGCATTTGCGCAAGTTAAAAGATGCCGGGCTGATCCAAGAGGAGCGGAGAGGGCAATGGGTGTATTATTCGCTCCGGCCGCAAAGCGAATACTACTCCCTGCTGCAAGCGGTGTTGTCGTACGTTCCGGATCAAGAGGAAAACATTCGCAAAATCGAGACAGCGAATCCTGCAGCCCGCTGCGGGTGCTGATGTTAAATGACGAGGTGAATGATGGTGGATTGTTGTGAACCGAAGCGGTTGTCGTTTTTAGACCGTTTTTTAAAGGTGGGAACCAGCGATGAAGAAAAAAGTCATATACTTTTTATGCACCGGCAACTCGTGCCGCAGTCAAATGGCGGAAGGCTGGGCGAAACAACTTCTTGGTGAGGAATGGGAAGTGCACAGCGCCGGCATTGAAGCGCATGGCCTCAATCCGAATGCGGTGAAAGTGATGAAGGAAGTCGGCATCGACATTTCGAACCAAACGTCTGACGTCATCGACCCGGATCTCCTCAACCGCGCTGATTTGGTCGTGACGCTGTGCGGCCATGCGGCCGACCATTGCCCCGTCACCCCGCCGCACGTGAAGCGCGTCCATTGGGGCTTTGACGACCCGGCGAAAGCGGAAGGGACGGAAGAGGAGAAGCTGGCGGTGTTCCGCCGCGTCCGCGATGAAATTGGCGCGCGCATCCGCCGGTTTGCCGAGACGGGTGAATAGGGACGGTGCAGCAAGGCGCAAAGAGCGGGGAAACTGTCTTGCATAGGGTGCGCAGCAGCTGCTCGTCGAAGTGCGGCCGGAAACGGGGAAGTGGCTGGGCGGACGAAAACCGCTCGGCGTGACAAAGATGGTGAGAAGCCATCTTGTCGATCCATCGAACGTTTTGACAGACGAAATGAGCACATCGATGAAGGCGGTGCCACGTCAGGTCACTGGGGGAGAAACGAAATGGAGTTATTTCATCAGTTAGCTCGCCGAAACATCAAAATCCGCAAACAGTCCGGTTTCGGAGCGCAATGGCGACAACAGTGGGAAAAGGTGTTTGCTGGCCATTTGACTGTGGAAGAAAAACAACACATCCACCTTCATAATCGGAATGGAGTCAACGGCTACTTATGGCATGTGTTCAGCTATGGGATGAGAGGCTGTTTCACAGGAGAAGAAGCGGAAATGGCGTTTGATCAAGAAGAGAAAACGTGCTGCTATCTTTTCTTTCAACATGGCGACGATGCATTCACCGTGGAGGATGCGTCCGGATTGAAAGCCGCCGATCTGGCAGCGGAAAACGACAAAATCGATCTATATGTGGTGGACAGCGAGTTCAACTGGACGTTTGTCATGACGCATGAAAGCGGATGGCTTGGCCCGTATTTTAGCAGAAGGTAACAGCCATGGCTTATCGGCGGCCAAGGAAATCCAATGAGACAGAAAGAAAAAGAGTTCCAACCGAGCCCCAGGAAGACTAGGTTGGAACCTTTTTATTATCGCTCGTCGGCCGGGAACACGATGCCGGTTTGTTTTCGCGCTTCGTCCATGATTTCCATCGTCCAAAGCGAATGGCGGTGCGAGTTGACGGCCGATTCGCGTTCTCCGTTTTCGATCAAACGGATAAACTCTTGTGCTTCATAATACATCGGCGGCTTGTCCTGCGGCGCGGTGATGTCCTCGACGCGCCCGTCGCGGTAGCGGATTTCCGCTTTGGTTGGTGTGTGGATGGCGTCGATGATCATGTTTCCGTCTTCCCCTTGAATCTCCGAAGGCAAGTGCGAGTTCGTGATTTTCGAATAAAAGACGACCGCGTCCATGTCGCCGTAATCGAGCACGATCGAACCCTCGCCATCAACGCCGGATTCGAGCTTCACGCTTTGCGCCTTCACGCCACGGGGCTGGCCAAACAAAACGACCATCGGGTACAGGCAATAGACGCCAAGGTCCATCAACGCCCCGTTGGAGAAAGCTGGGTTGAAGGCGTTGAGCACCGTTCCTTGCTTATAGGCGTCATAGCGCGATGAGTATTGGCAATAGTTCGCCACGTAGCGGCGGATGCGGCCGAGTTTCGGCAAGTGCTCGCGGATGGACCGGAATGTGGGAAGCAGCGTCGCTTTCATCGCTTCCATCAATACGACGCCGTTTCGCTCCGCCGCTTCGATCATCGCTTTGACTTCTCTCGCATTGGAGGCGAGCGGTTTTTCGCATAAGACGTGCTTGCCGTGATTCATGAGCAAAATCGCCTGCTCGGCATGAAGTGCGTTCGGGCTGGCGATATAGACGGCATCAATGCCGTCGCTTTCGGCCAGCTTTTGCAAGTCCGTGAACGTCCGCGGCGCCCCGACTTTGTCGGCAAACTGCTTTGCGGTCTCCTCGGTTCGCGAGTAGACGGCGGCGAGTTCGAAGGAATCGACGAGGCGCGCGGCGTCAAGAAATGCTTCGGTGATCCAGTTTGTGCCGATGGTTGCGAATCGAATCATGTTGTTTGGCCTCCTTCATTTGTATCGACCCCATTGTACCACAAATCAACGGAGAGGCTTCGTTTTGTCATCGTCATGGAGCAAGCGTGCTTTTCTCTTTAGTTTTCATACAGCTCGATCGGCAGTTCATCTGGGTCTTGGAAGAAGGTGAATCGTTTGCCGGTCGCTTCATCAACGCGGACGGGTTCGGGATCGATGCCGTGTTGGCGCAAGTAGGCAATGGCTTCATCGAGGTTGTCCACCGCCAAAGCAAGATGGCGCAGTCCGCACGCTTCCGGGTAGCTTGGGCGCTTCGGCGGGTTTTCAAAGGAAAATAGCTCAAGCTGAATGCCGCCATCAGCCTCCAAATCGAGTTTGTACGAACGGCGCTCAGCGCGGTATTGCTCCCGGATGGGGCGAAATCCGAGAATTTCTGTATAAAATCGTTTTGATCGTTCATAGTCCGAGCAAATCAAAGCGATATGGTGAATCGTGGCAAGACGCATATTGCTTCCTCCTCTTATAAGACGAGTGATGTATTGCAAAATACCATTGAACTTATTCATTCTTCTTAGAGAAACCTCGTACAATTAACTTTTTTTGAACCATTTCCGCTCATTGGTACGAGACAGCCATGTTTCACGTCCTTCCATGTTTTTCGGAAAACTGCCTACCCATCACTGAAATCAGCAGCGGTTGAGCCCGTTCTCGGTGTTTCGGTCAAATCGAACCAAGAATTGTTATTTTGCGATAATAGAAGGGGTTGTCGATGCTTGTCGAAGCGGGCGAAAAATGTCTGCTCTCCTTATATTGACAGTTTGACAATCTATAGACTATCATAAATCTTGTAGGTTGGAAAATTTAAAATATTCATTTGATATTTTGGTAGAAAAAACGAATGGTCACCACGTTTTTTGTAAGCGCTTAACTTCTATGTTTCCTCATGATCGCCGCACCATGGATGCTGCACCATTGTGTTTGTTTCCCATCACAGCATGAGAACAAGGGGAAGGGGATATGGCATGATCTATGAATTTAAATTGCCTGACATCGGCGAAGGGCTGCATGAAGCGGAAATCATCCGCTGGCTCATTCGCGAAGGGGATGTGGTCAAGGCCGATCAGCCGATCGCTGAAATTCAAACGGATAAGGCGATGGTGGAAATGACGACGCCGGTCGCTGGCAAAGTGGTGGCGCTTGCCGGGCCGGAAGGGGCGACGGTGAAGGTTGGAGAGCCGTTGATTGTCGTGGAAACCGAGGCGGCGGTGGCGGCCGAAGCGGCGCCGACTGACCATTTGGCTCAGGAGCCTGCGTCTGCTGTTCATATAGAAGCCCCGCGCCCAACGGTGGGGCGCAAGCGGGCGATTGCCGCGCCCTCGGTGCGCAAGCGGGCGCGGGAGTTGGGCGTTCCGATCGATGAAGTGGAAGGAACGGGCGAAGGCGGCCGGGTGACGCTCGCCGACTTGGAGCGATATGTCCGCGAGCGGGAAGCAGCCGTGGCGGTGGCAGAGCAACGTGAAAGGAGCGGGGCCGCGGTTTTGCCAGTTGGGGGCGCGGCGATAGAGCAAAAGGCGGACAAAGCCGCATGGACGTCCATCGCCAGCACGGAGCTTGTGGTTCCAGAAGAAGAGCGCATCCCGCTTCGCGGCTTGCGCAAAAAAATCGCCGAAAAAATGGTGAAATCGGCGTACACGGCGCCGCATGTGACCGGGATGGACGAGGTGGACGTGACGAAGCTCGTCGAGATCCGCAAAAACCTGGCCAGCGAGCTGGCCAAGGAGCAGATCAAGCTGACGTATTTGCCGTTTATTATTAAAGCGGTGACAAGGGCGCTGAAGCAATATCCGATGTTTAACGCTTCGCTCGATGAAGAGACGAATGAAATCGTCTTGAAAAAGCGCTATCACATCGGCATCGCGACGGCGACGAAAGCGGGGCTTGTCGTCCCTGTCATCCGCGACGCCGATCAAAAATCGATCCGCGAGCTCGCCGTTGAGATCGCCGAGCTGTCGGAAAAAGCGCACCGCCAGGCGCTTCGCCTTGACGAGCTGCAAGGAAGCACGTTTACGATCACGAGCACCGGCGCGGGCGGAGGGTGGTTTGCGACGCCGATCATCAACTATCCGGAAGTGGCGATTTTCGGGGCGCATGCGATCAAACGGCGCCCGGTTGTCGTCGGCGATGAAATTGTCATCCGCGATATGATGGGAATGTCGCTCACCTTTGACCACCGCGTCATTGACGGCGAGCCGGCCGGGCGGTTTATGCGGACGGTGGCCTACTATTTGGAACATCCGGAAGTGCTGCTTTTGGATGCGCGGTGAAGGGCGGGCCTTTGCCCCATGTTGGAAAAGGGCGAGATGGGAAAAGGAACGAGCCGCCTATGAAAATACAAATGGGAGGGAAGCCCATGTTTGATCCGGACCAATTGTCGGTCGAGGTCGTGCAAATTTTGGACGAAAACGGAAACGGCGACGAGAGGCAGCTGGCGGCGTTTTCTGATGAATGGCTGCTTCGCGCCTATCGGGAAATGCGGCGGGCGCGCGTCATTGATGAGCGGCTGTTGCGCATGCAGCGGCAGGGGCGGATCGGGACCTACGCCCCGTTCAGCGGCCAAGAGGCGGCGCAAATCGGCAGCGCCCTTGCGCTTCAAAAAGACGATTGGATTTTCCCGAGCTATCGCGAAGTGGCGGTCTGCTTGATGCATGGCATGCCGCTTGAGCAGTTTTTCCATTACGTGCAGGGCCGCTTGTCAGGGAAACGGATGCCGGAGGGAGTGAACATTTTCCCGACGCAAATCATCATCGCTGCTCAGACGCTTCATGCGGTCGGCTGCGCGTGGGCGTCGAAATTGAAGGGCGAACCGCACGTATCGGTGGCGTATTTCGGCGACGGGGCGACGTCGGAGGGCGATTTTCATGAAGCGATGAATTTTGCCGCGGTGTACAACGTGCCGGTCATCTTTTTCTGCCAAAACAACCAATACGCCATCAGCGTCCCGTACCGGAAGCAGACGGCCAGCCGCACGATCGCGCAAAAGGCGCTTGCGTACGGGATGAAAGGGGTGCTCGTTGACGGCAATGACGTGCTGGCGGTGTACGAAACGATGAAGCAGGCCGTCGAAGCCGCTCGCCGCGGCGAGGGGCCGATGTTGATCGAGGCGCTCACCTATCGGCTCGGGCCGCACACGACGGCGGATGACCCGACGAAATACCGCCGGCCGGAAGAAGTCGAGACATGGCGGGCGAAAGATCCGCTCCGCCGTCTGCGCCTGCTTTTGGAACGGCGCGGATTATGGACGGAAGCGCAGGAAGACGCGCTTGTCGCCCAAGTGAATGATGAAGTGACCGCGGCGTACGAGGCGGCCATCGCCAGCAAGTCCGGTTCGATTGTCGATGCATTCGATTGTGTGTACAGCGAGGCGCCAACATTGCTTGCCGAGCAAAAAGACGAAGTGATGCGGCGCAAACAACGGAGCGGGGTGAGATAAATGGCGGAATTGACGATGATTGAAGCGATCAATGAAGCGATGCGCCAAGAGATGGAGCGCGATCCGCGCATCATCGTGCTGGGCGAAGATGTCGGCGAAAACGGCGGCGTCTTCCGGGCGACGGACGGGCTGCTTGAGCAGTTTGGCGAGGGGCGTGTGTTTGATACGCCGCTTGCGGAATCGGGCATTATCGGCACGTCCATTGGACTGGCGATCAACGGCATGCGGCCGATTGCCGAGATTCAGTTTCTCGGGTTTGTGTACCAGGCGATGGACCAGTTGGCGGCCCAGGCGGCGCGCATCCGCTTCCGCTCGGCCGGACGGTTTTCGTGCCCGATCGTCGTGCGCAGCCCGTACGGCGGCGGGGTGCGGACGCCGGAATTGCACTCCGATGCGTTGGAGGCGCTGTTTACCCATTCGCCGGGCTTAAAAGTCGTCATGCCGTCCAATCCGTACGATGCGAAAGGGCTGTTGATTTCCGCCATTCGCGATGAAGACCCGGTTTTGTTTTTGGAGCCGATGAAGCTGTATCGGGCGTTTCGCATGGAGGTGCCGGAAGAACCGTACACGATTCCGCTCGGCCAGGCGCGCGTCGTGAAAGAGGGCGATGATGTGACGATCATCTCTTGGGGGGCGACGGTGCCGCTTGCCGCCAAAGTCGCCGCCGAGATGGAAGCGAAAGGAATCCATGCGGAGGTCATCGACCTTCGCTGCCTGCAGCCGCTTGATATCGACACCATCATCACTTCGGTGGAAAAAACAGGACGGGTGATGATCGTCCATGAAGCGGTGAAAACAGGAGGGTTTGGCGCGGAAGTGGCGGCCTTGATCAGCGAGCGGGCGCTCTTTTCTCTATCTGCCCCGATCGTGCGCATCGCCGGCTACGACACGCCGTATCCGGTGCCGTCGGTCGAGGATGATTGGCTGCCGAACGCCGAACGCATCGTGGAAGGGATCGAAACGCTGCTGCGATACTAGGCCGGAGCGGATGGTGCGTCCGCTTCATCCCAGCGATAAGGGGGAGAACGATGAATCTATATGAATCATTGCTTGCGTTGATCGGCGACCGCGAGCGGGTGAGCATCAATGAAACGGTGCTCGAACACCACAGCAAAGGCATCGCCTACCATGCGCCGCACAAGCCAGATGTCGTCGTGTTTCCGAAAACGGCGGAGGAAGTGAGCCGGGTGATGGCGTTTGCCAACGAGCACCGCATTCCTGTTACGCCGTTTGGCGCCGGCACGAGCTTGGAAGGGCACGTCATTCCGGTCCAAGGCGGGATTAGCCTCGATTTGACGTTGATGAACCACATCATTGACATTCGTCCCGATGATTTTTTGGCGATCGTCGAGCCCGGGGTGACGCGGCTGCAGCTGAATGAGGCGCTGAAGCGATACGGGTTGTTTTTCCCGGTCGATCCGGGAGCGGACGCGACGATCGGCGGCATGGCGGCGACGAACGCGAGCGGCACGAACTGCGTGAAATACGGCGTCATGCGCGATCAAGTGCTCGGATTAGAGGTGGTGCTCGCGGACGGTTCAGTCATTCAGACGGGAAGTTTGGCGGTGAAATCGTCCGCCGGCTATGACTTGACCGGCTTGTTCGTCGGATCGGAAGGGACGCTTGGCGTATTCACCCGCCTCGTCGTCCGCCTGCACGGCATTCCGGAGGCGACGAACGCCATCAAAGTGTGCTTCCCGTCTCTCGAGACAGCGGCAGGGGCTGCGTTTGCCATTTTGCGGTCCGGCGTCGGCCCCGGCAAAATCGAGCTCGTGGACGAGGCGACGATCGCCGCGGTCAATGCGTACAAAAAAACCGATTATCCGGTGAAACCGACGTTGTTTATCGAGCTGAGCGGCAGCCCGTCAAGTGTCGAGGAAGGGACAAAGCTGGTCAACGAATTGTGCGAAGTGGAGGGGGCGGTTTCGTTTGTGGTCGAGACCGACTCGCTCGCCCGCGCGAAGCTGTGGGAAGCGCGCCACCATGCGGCGTTCGCCATTCAAGCCGCCTATCCAGGCAAGGCGATGCTCTCCACCGATGTGTGCGTGCCGCTGTCCGAGCTGCCCGACGCTATCGCCGATACACGTCGGCTCGTTGACGAGCAGAAGATGACCGCCGCGATTTTCGGCCACGTCGGCGACGGCAATTACCATACGGTGCTTGCCTTTGACCCGAACGATGCAGATGAGATGGCGCGGATCGAACGCGTGCACACCCATATCGTCCGCTACGCTTTATCGCGCGGCGGCACGTGCACGGGAGAGCACGGCATCGGCCTTGGCAAACGGGCGTTTTTGCGCGAGGAGAAAGGAGACGCCGTCTTGTGGATGAAACGGCTGAAACAATTGTTTGACCCAAACGGCATTCTCAATCCGGGGAAAATTTTTTGATCATAGCGGACGCTCTGCATCCCTGCCTGTTGGCGGGGATGTTTCTTTTGATCGGCGGGCGGCGCAAAGGAGAAATCCGCTAAGCGTGCCTCAAACAACACCACAGTGTCAAGGCTGAGTTTACAAAAACAAACGCATTGTCCGCGAAAAGGTTGGTGAAAAACAGCCGGTTCCCTTGGATCGACCATCATGGAAAAAGAGAAACGGGTGTTTCAAGATTTCTTCATTTGAGAAGGGTTGCTAGGAAACGGGACGCCCCAGTTCCCCCCTTCCTTCTAAAACTTATATGCACAGCCCGTTCTTGCCTTTGTAACATAGTGTTACAACATAGAAACAGTTGTTTTTCGTTTTCCTTTTGTTACAACAAGGCGCCATGCCCTTTACTTTTGCCATCCGGCGCGGTTTAGTAATAGTAGATGGAGCCAACAACAAGGCGATGGCGTTGCTGCAATCAGCAGAGTTGGGCTCAAACGGTTGGGCTGCTGTCCTTTCCGATCGTTTCCGTCTTCCGTCCCAGCAGTCGATACATTTCTTTCGCTAACCGTTCGAGCAAGTAGACGACCGGAAGCTGGGTTGTGACATCGGTCTGCCCGATCCGCTCCGGTGTGGTGTAGTACGTCAAGTTGTAGTCCGAGATGTTCGCGAGTGTGCAATGTTTCCGGTTGGTGATGCTGATGATCGTGCTGCCGTTTTCCTTGAACCGGTGCACTTGGGCGAGCGTATAGGACGTCTCTCCAGACACCGACAAGGCGATGACGGCGCAGTTGTGGAAATAATGGCCGTAAATCGGAAAAAACGGATCCTTGATGTAGACAGAAAACTTTTGAAAGGCAGAAAAATAGCGCGAGCCGTATTCGGCCAAAATACCGGAGCTGCCCGATCCGACGAAAATGACGTGATCCGCCCGGGCGATCGCGGCTGCCGCATCCAGAATGGTCCGCTCGTAATCGGCGGTCAGCGTCCGTTCGAAAAATTCCTTAAGCGCCTCTTGACTGCTGATGATCGCGGTTCGCTTTGTCTCGCGCAAATACAGCTTCCATTTCGTTTTAAATTCACTGAACCCTTCGCATCCGACCTTTTTACAAAAGCGGAGCACGGTCGGCGGCGAGACATGGACGGCTTCGGCGAGCTCGCGGATGCGCATGTACGCGACTTCATGCGGATGTTTCATCACATAGTCGTAAATGGCGTAGTCGAGCTCGGAGAACTGGGCGATTTGTTCAGGAGTGAACATCGGGACACCTCGCTTTCATGGGACGGAACGTGCGATAGCTGGGAAAGGATGGCGCTTTCAAGCCCACTGGTTGATTCCTACATTGATTATACCATGCCCAACAGGGCGAAAGGGGAAGAGGAATATGGATAAACGATTGAAAATTGCGACGATTGGCGGCGGGTCGAGCTACACGCCGGAATTGGTCGAAGGGTTGATCAAGCGTTATCATGAATTGCCGGTCGGGGAATTGTGGCTTGTCGATATTCCGGAAGGCAAAGAAAAACTCGAAATCGTTGGCGCACTGGCCAAACGGATGGTCGAAAAAGCCGGCGTGCCGATCGAGATTCATTTGACTTTGGATCGCCGTCGGGCGCTTGACGGGGCGGATTTTGTGACGACGCAGTTTCGCGTCGGGGGTCTTGAGGCGCGGGCGAAAGACGAGCGCATCCCGCTCAAATACGGGGTGATCGGCCAAGAGACGAACGGCCCGGGCGGATTGTTTAAGGGATTGCGGACGATCCCGGTCATTTTGGACATCATTCGCGATATGGAAGAGCTTTGCCCCGATGCATGGCTTATCAACTTCACGAACCCGGCTGGGATGGTGACGGAAGCCGTCTTGCGCTATACGAAACAGGAGAAAGTGGTCGGCTTGTGCAACGTGCCGATCGGCATGCGCATGGGCGTCGCCAAGCTGCTTGGCGTTGATGCCGACCGCGTGCACATTGATTTTGCCGGCTTGAACCATATGGTGTTTGGCTTGCACGTCTATCTGGACGGAGTCGAAGTGACTGAAAAGGTGATTGACCTCGTCGCCCATCCAGACCGCTCCGGTGTGACGATGAAAAACATCGTTGACCTTGGCTGGGAGCCGGACTTTTTGAAAGGGTTGAAAGTATTGCCGTGCCCGTACCATCGATATTACTTCCAAACGGACAAAATGCTGGCTGAAGAGCTCGAGGCGGCGAAAACGAAAGGGACGCGCGCCGAAGTTGTGCAGCAGCTCGAAAAAGAGCTGTTTGAGCTGTACAAAGACCCGAACTTGGCCATCAAGCCGCCGCAGCTCGAGCAGCGCGGCGGGGCGTACTACAGCGACGCCGCGTGCAGCTTGATCAGCTCCATTTACAACGACAAGCGCGACATTCAGCCGGTCAACACGAGAAACAACGGCGCCATTGCGAGCATCCCTCCGGAATCGGCGGTGGAGGTAAACTGCGTCATCACGAAAGATGGACCGAAACCGATCGCCGTCGGCGATTTGCCGGTCGCGGTGCGTGGGCTCGTCCAGCAAATCAAGTCGTTCGAGCGCGTCGCTGCCGAGGCTGCGGTCACCGGCGACTACCAAACGGCGTTGGTCGCCATGACGATCAACCCGCTTGTCCCGTCTGACACCATCGCCAAACAAATTTTGGACGAAATGTTGGAAGCGCATAAAGAATACTTGCCGCAGTTTTTCAAACAGGCAAAAGCAACGGCTGGGAACTAAGCCGCTTAGGAACGGATTGACCAAGCCGCCGGCGACAGGCGGCTTGGTCATGAAATACGACAGAAGCATTCTTCCGATTGTTACGGGACATTTTTGATCTGCTGCGGATTGGCCAGTGTCGGATGTTTTTGTTTGGTTGTCAATTTATGTTTTATCGTTGTTGGCAGAAGCATTACGCGCGCCTGATCCATCATTCCATAAATGGAGAAAAGCAACCGTGCATGCGGTTGCTTTTTGCGCTTAGTATAGGATTGATTGCTACGGTAAGAAGTGTTGTTGCGTGGCTAGATTATTTCGCTTTTAATGCGCGAATCTCATTTTCTTGTTCAAGCGAGCGAAATGCAAGTGATTGGAGAACGAGCTCTTGCCGCGCTTGACTGGCGATAACATTGTCTAGTTTTCGTAGCGCTTCAGAGAGGGTTTGTTTTATTGCTGGGATTTCATTGATGGTTTCTAACGTTTCCATCACCGCTTGTTTAATAAACGGAATATCTGCCACATCATCTTTCGTCGCCATCCGCTGTTCGATGCTGGCAATATCGTCTTTTGTCGCCATTGTCTGCTCAATATGACTGGCGCGACTTTCTAATGCTCGAATATCATCTTTCAACGCAGCCACATCGTCTTTCGTTGCCATATTCGCCCGCAAAAAAGCCAGCTCATCAAAAATACGTTCTAACAACTGCTCCATCATCTTCACCTCCTTTTTTTCCGTTTCTATTATATCATTATTCGACAAAAAGAAGCAGGATCGAAAGGAAAATATGATCAAAAATTTTTTGAATTTTTTCTTAAGGTACATATATTGTCCATGTAAAAAAGGGGCTCTTCACCAAAAGTTGTACTTGATTTTTTCTGAACATACCTTATTTATGCTTGTGAGGGAAAATCAACAAATCCGCGATTTTGGCACATCTTTGTGCAGGAAACTGTATTGCTTGTCAAGTACATGTTGTGGTGAAGAGCCAAAAAAGGTAGGTAAATGAATTTTTTGCATAAAAGGGCATCATTTATATACGTCGAAAAGAAGAGGAGGGCGATGTGAGGCCGCGGCAGGCGGGAAGAAGGGAGAGACACGGCATCCATTTTCTTTTGTCTAGGCTAGCGCCCCGACGTTCGTGTACAATGGCGGTAGGAGGGATCAAGATGCGCGATTGGTGGAAACGGCTGTTTTACGGGGGCGGCATCGCCGCGCTGATTGGAAGCGCTTCCTTCACCGCCTATTGCGCTTGGAACGTGTATGCGTATCCGAAATCAGAAAAGGAACGGGTTCCGGAAACAACAAAAGAGGCCTATCATTTCGTGCTTGTGCCGGAGGAACTCGATAATGATTACTGGCGGCTCGTGGAAAAAGGAGCGAAAGCGGCGGCGAAAGAACTGGGGGTTGACCTCGAGTATATCGGCCCGCGGCAGGCGAATATTGATGAGCATTTGCGCATTTTGAAAAAAGCCGCGGCAGCGAAAGTCGATGGGATCATCACCCAAGGGTTGACGGAAGCGGAATTTGTCCCCGTGATTAACGAAATTACGGACAAGAATATTCCTGTGGTGACGATCGATACGGATGCTCCAACGAGCCGACGCGTCGCCTATGTGGGAACGGATAATTATTATGCCGGTTTTCTCGCGGGACGGGCGTTGGCTGAGGATACAAAGGGCAAGGCGACGGTCGCGATTATTACCGGCAGTTTGACGGCGGCGCACCAACAGCTGCGAGTGCGCGGATTTGAGGATGCGGTGAGACAGGAAAAAGGCATCCGCATCGTCGCCATCGAAGAGTCGCACATTACGCGTGTGCAAGCCGCGGAAAAGGCGTATACGATTTTGAAAAAGCACCCGGATGTGAATGCGTTTTACGGCACGAGCGCGCTTGATGCGATTGGCGTTGCCAAGGTGGTCGAGCAGTTTCATCGGGAGCAAAAGACGTATATTATTGGCTTTGACACGCTGCCGGAGACGATCCGCTATTTGCAAAAAGGAACGATTGCGGCGACGGTGGTGCAGGAGCCGTATGAAATGGGATACAAGGCTGTCAACATGATGGCCGAGATCGTCGCCGGGAAAGACGTGCCGGTGGTGACGAATACGGAGACGAAAGTCATTCGGAAAAAAGACTTGCCGCTGCGCCCGGCGCGCAATTATGAGGTCAACACGCCATGAAGGGGCCTGCCAGGCCTCCGTAGGGAGGGGGCTGAAAGCGGAGAAGGGTTGGCGAGCGCTAAAGCATGAGAGATGGCCGTCCTTGACGTTCGAACACGTTCGACTTGAAGCGGCAGGACGATGCAGGCAACAAAGCGCCGGTGACAGCGGGGTGGAATTCAGATGAACATTCGGACGAAGATGCTGCTTTGCTTTACCGTTTTTTTGCTTTTGCTGAACGGAGCGGTGTTTCTTTTGTATCAGACGAGCGAAGAGATGATGAGCGATTATGATCAACGGATGCGCCGATTGTTGTTGCTGAATGAGGTGTCGCAACGGGCAAACCGAATGATGGAACAGCTCAATGCGTACGTCTCGGAAAAAGAAGGACGGTATGCACGCGCTTATGAGCGGGAGTTCCGCTGGCTGCAGCAACGCCGCCGGCAGCTCGGCGCCATCTTGCCAGTGCTGTCCGACCGGCTGGCGGCGGAAAACTATGAACATATGATTGAAAGTTTGCTGGAGGAGGCGGCGCTGACGGTCTATCATTTTCAAGCTGGAAATATTGGCTTGTACTCATCCCACTTGCATGAAACGATGAACATTGCGTCCTTTTTGCAAGAGGAAACGTTAAACTTGATTGACGATGAGCTGACGGCCTACCAACGGCGGTACGATGAAGTGGAGCGGCGCAACCGCTATTTCCGCTATATGGGAATGGGATTGTTTGTCACGACGTTGTTGCTTGGCGCCTTGCTGGCGGTGTTCTTTTCCGGCCACTTAACGAAGCCGATCATTCTTCTCTCGCGCGCTGCCCGATCCATCGCTGACGGGCGGCTGGACGGGCCGGATATTGAGCCGATGACCAACGATGAGCTGCGGCTGTTGACGATCACGTTTAATGACATGCGCCGCAATTTAAAGCAGCTGATTGCGGAGATGAAACAAAAGGCTGAGCTCGACCGGCTGGTGAAGGAGCTGGAACTCAAAAGCTTGCAAAGCCAAATCAATCCGCATTTTTTATTCAATACGCTGAACACGGTTGCGAAGATGGCGTACTTGGAGGACGCCCAGCAAACGTCGCGGCTGATTGAAGCGGTGGCGGCCATTTTGCGCTACAACTTGGGTGATTTGCAGCGGACGGTGACGCTTGCCGATGAGGTGCGCATCGCCCGTGAATATTTCTTCATCCAGCAGACGCGGTTTTTTGATCGGATCAAGTTTTCGTTAGAGGCGGAACCATCTTGCCTCGATCAACCGATTCCGCCGCTCACGTTGCAGCCGCTGATTGAAAATGCGTTCATCCATGGCATTGAGACGTACGAGCAGGGAGCCGAGCTGTCCGTGTCCGTTTTCGCCGAAAACGGGCGGGTCGTTGTGGAAGTGCGCGACAATGGCGTTGGCATGGATGAGCAGGTGAAAGCGGAGCTTGAAGCGTTGATCCGCGGCGAAGAACCGCGGACGCGCCGTGAGCAAGGGCGCGGCCATTCAACCGGCATCGGCTTGCACAATGTCATTCGCCGACTGCAGCTGTTTTACGGAGTGATGGATGTGGCCGAAATCGAGTCTGCACTAGGAAAAGGAACGACGGTGCGGTTATGGCTGCCAAGATGGCAAGGGGGGATGAACGGTGAAAGTGGTGATCGTCGATGATGAGGCGTTGGAGCGAAGAGCGCTTTGCAAAATGATTAGCGACCACCTTCCGGATATCGAGGTGGTCGCCGAGGGCGCCAACGGGCGCGAGGCGGTCGAGATCGCCAAGCGTTATCGTCCGGATATCATGCTGATTGACATCAAAATGCCCGGCCTTGACGGGCTGCAAGCGATCGAAGCGATTCGCCAAGACGGCCTCGATCTGGAGTTCATTATTGTGTCGGCGTTTGATTTGTTCGACTATGCGAAACAAGCGATGCGGTTTGGCGTCAAGGAATATTTATTGAAACCGAGCCGGAAGGAGGAGGTCATTTCGGCTTTGGAACGGGTCAGCCAAGAAGTGGCGGCCAAGCGGCGACACGAGGAGAGCAGCCGCCAGCTCGAGGAGCAGATTCGCCGGTTGCAGACGCTTGTGGAAAGCGAATGGCTGTCCGTCCTCATGACAGAAGACGTATCGGCTGATGAGTGGGAGCGGTGGAAGGAACTGCTGCCGTTTTCGATTGCGTCGGGGATGTTCCTCGTCATTCAGTTCCCGGATGCAGGGGTGGCTGACGAATGGAAATCATGGCTGGACAAGCAGCTTAGCGGGAAGGCGCCAACGCGCTATTGGATCGGGCGGATGGTGAACCGGCGCCTGCCGGTCTTGTTTTTCCGCAGCCCAAACGATGGCGAGCCAGCCTGGAAGCCCGTCATCCAGGCATTGGCGCTCGATTTGGCGCGGCAGTTTTCGGCCCGGTACGGCGCCGCGCTGTATATCGGGCTCGGCTCCCCGTTTTCCCGCCTTGACCAACTTCGTTCCTCGTACTATGAGGCGCTGTCGGCCGCTCATTATTACGCCGACCGGCAAAAAGCACAAGTGGGGTTTCTGCCGGCGGAAGCGACGCGCGCCGGCGGGGAAGCGGAACGGGATAAGCAGCTGTTTGAAGCGCTGCGCCTTGGCGACATCGAGCAAGCCCGGATGATTTGTCTGACGTATATAGAGGAACTGGCCTCTTCTCATTCACTGCCGGCCGCCGGCCGCAAAGCGGAAGAGACCTTTGTGTGGCTCGGGCGTCTTCTATCGGAGCTGGGCATTCGTTATGAGCGGCTCGCTTCCTTTGCTTCCTGCCGGTCGGCGGCAGAATTGAAGCGAGCGGCGCTTGATGAACTGGACCGCATCGCCGCTGATCTCGAGGTTTGGCGCCAGCAGCAAGCGTATGGCAAACTCGGCAAGGCGAAAGACTACATTGACCGCCACTACGCCGAGCCGCTGACGCTTGAGGAGGTGGCGGAACAAGCCGGGATGAGCCCATACTACTTCAGCAAACTGTTCAAAGAGCAGTTTGGCATCACCTTTATCGACTATGTGACGAACGTGCGCATCGAACGGGCGAAAGAAGCGCTGGCTGAGACGGATCAAAGCTTAAAAGAAATTTGTTTTTCAGTCGGCTACAACGACCCCAACTATTTCAGCCGTGTCTTTAAAAAGCAAACCGGCCTGTCGCCGAGCGAATACCGGAAAAAAGTACAGGCGCGCTGACAAGGGGAGTGCTGTCTCCAACAAGGAAGGTGCATGGCAAGTCAAAAGGTAAGTCCCGCGGACAAAGCAGGCTCCGCCCTTCTTCCGGCGTCCGAAGCGAAGCCCGCCCCCTGGATGGGGAGACGGGCTTTTTTCGCGCCATAAAAGCGAAATGGCTGTCCGCTGCACCGCTTGCCTGACAGGAGAACGGAAAACAAAAAAGTGAAGAAAAACGCAAAAAAGTGAAGAAATCAAGCCGCCGTTTGCTGGACAGCGCATGGTACACTCGATGTTGAAAGGGGTTTCAAAAACAAAAGACAAAGGGGGAGAACCATGAGAAAGAAAGCATCCGCATGGCTGGCGTTGGCGCTTGGAATTGGGATGGCGCTCTCAGGCTGCAGCAGCTCGAACTCTTCTTCGTCCGATGACGCCAAACAAGGCAGCCAAAAAGCGGGAGAGAAGCTCGAGATTTTCAGCTGGTGGACGGGAGCTGGTGAGGAAGACGGCTTAAAAGCGCTCATCAAACTGTTCCAAGAAAAATATCCGGATATTGAAGTCGAAAACGCGGCGGTGGCCGGCGGGGCGGGAACGAACGCCAAGGCGGTGTTGGCGAGCCGCATGCAAGGAAACGATCCGCCATCGACGTTCCAAGTACACGGCGGAGCGGAGCTGAATGAAGGCTGGGTGGCCGCCGGCAAAATGGAGCCGCTCAACGATTTATATGAAAAAGAAGGCTGGATGGACAAATTCCCGAAAGCGTTGATTGACATGGTGAGCAAAGACGGCAACATTTACTCCGTGCCTGTCAACATTCACCGCGGCAACGTGCTTTGGTACAACAAAAAAGTATTTGCCGACAACGGGCTTCAGCCGCCGAAAACATTCGACGAGTTTTTCCAAGTGGCCGACAAGCTGAAAGCAAAGGGCATTACGCCGCTCGCCTTAGGCGACAAAGAGCCGTGGGCAGCGACGCACCTGTTTGAAAACGTGCTGCTTGGCACGCTCGGAACGGAAAACTACAAGAAACTTTGGACGGGAGAATTATCGTTTAACGACCCACAAGTGAAACAAGCCGTTGAGACGTTTAAGAAAATGCTTGGCTATATTAACGAAGATCATAGCTCGCGCAACTGGCAAGACGCCGCCCAGCTCGTCGCCGAAGGAAAGGCGGCCATGTACGTGATGGGCGACTGGGTGAAGGGCTATTTTGTCAACGATTTGAAATTGAAGGTGAACCAAGACTTCGGCTATGTGCCGGTGCCGAATACGGAAGGCAAGTTTATGGTCATTACCGATACGTTCGGCCTGCCGAAAGGCGTGAAAAACCCGGACGATGTGAAGAAGTTCTTATCGGTGCTTGGTTCGGTGGAAGGGCAAGATGCGTTTAACCCGCTGAAAGGCTCCATCCCGGCCCGCATCGACGCGGATCCGTCCAAGTACGATGAATACGGCAAACAAACGATGCAAGACTTCAAGACGGCGGAGCTGGCGCCGAGCTTAGCGCACGGTTCAGCAGCGCCGGAAGGGTTTGTCACGAAGGTCAATCAGGCCGTCAACATTTTCGTGACGCAAAAAGATGTGAAGACGTTCATCGACACGTTGGCATCGGCCGCCGCAGAACTGAAGAAGTAATCGGGAAAAGGGGACGGGAGCCATTCTCTTCCCCTTTTCGTCATCATGAGGAGGGATCTTAGTGGAAACGGTCAACATCACGCCAGCCGAGAAGACAGCGGCTGTCCCCGCGGTGCGGAAAAAGCGGAAATGGACGGCCGATCATTGGCTGGCAGCGGCGTTTTTGGCACCGTCGGTCGTACTGATTTTCTTATTTGTGTACGGGTTTATCGGCTGGACGGGGTATGTGTCCTTGAGCAACTGGAATTCGCTCGTGCCGGATTGGTCGTTTGCCGGGTTGAAAAACTATCTGTATTTGTTTCATGATTTCCGCTTCCAGGCCGACTTGCGCAATACACTTGTGTTTACGGTGTTGTTTATCGCCGCCGTCATTGTGCTCGGCCAACTGCTTGCCATTTTGCTTGACCAAAAACTGCGCGGCGAGTCGCTGTTCCGCAACATTTTCTTTTTCCCGATGGCTTTGTCCTTTGTCGTCACCGGAGTCGTGTGGCAATGGCTGTTCAACCCGTCAACGGGTGTGAATCTATTTTTGAAACCGCTTGGCCTTGATGGAAAATGGTATACGGATACGAACATCCTTGGCGGATTCCATTGGGGGAAAATCGAATTTGGCGTTCCTGTCGCCATCGTTGCTGTTGTCGTGGCGGCCGTCTGGCAAATGACCGGATTTGCGGTGGCGATGTATCTCGCCGGCCTGCGCGCCATTCCAGATGAAGTGCGGGAAGCGGCGCGGATGGACGGAGCGACCGAGTTTCAATTGTATTGGAAAATCATTTTGCCGCTGCTGCGGCCGATCACCGTCAGCGTCATCATCATTATGGCCCATATTTCGCTGAAAATTTTCGATTTGATTTACGCCATGACCGGGCCGGGGGCGAACTTTGTCACCGATGTGCCGGGCGTATACATGTTTGAAACGACGTTCCGCGGCAACTATTACGCCAACGGCGCGGCGATTGCGATCGTGATGCTGCTGTCGGTCGCCATCTTTATCGTTCCGTATCTTATCTCAAGCCGGAAGGGGGGATCGTGATGGCGAGATCCGTGTGGGCGCGGCCGTTTTTGTACGCATTGGCCATCGCCATGAGCGTGTTTTTCCTCATGCCGGTGTATGTCATGGTCGCCACGAGCTTGAAGCCGCTTGATGAAGTGACACTGGCCGACATGTGGAAACTGCCGTCAACGATCGATTGGAGCAGCTACGCCACAGCCTTTGACAAGCTCGCCCCGAACTTTTGGAATTCGATTTTGCTCGTCGTGCCGGCGACGCTGCTCTCCGCGCTGCTTGGGGCGCTCAACGGCTACGTGCTGTCGAAATGGAAGTTTAAAGGAGCGGATACGCTCTTTACGCTCATTTTGTTCGGGATGTTCATTCCGTATCAAAGCATTCTCATTCCGCTCATCCAATTTTTGCGCGAAATCGGGCTGTACAACACGATTCCGGGGCTTGTGTTCGTCCATGTCGTCTACGGCATTCCGATCACCACACTGATGTTTCGGAATTTCTACGCGGCGATCCCCGATGAAATGATTGAGTCGGCGAAAATCGACGGCGCTGGGTTTGTCCGTATTTTTCGTTATATTATGCTCCCCTTGTCCATCACTGGATTTGTCGTCGTGGCGATTTGGCAGTTTACAAACATTTGGAACGAGTTTTTGTTCGCGGTGACGATCACGACATCGGACAAACAGCCGATCATGGTCGCCTTGCAAAATTTATCCGGCAGCCAAATCGTCCAATGGAACGTGCAAATGGCAGGAGCCTTGCTTGCCGCACTGCCGACCTTGCTTGTGTACATCTTCCTCGGCAAATACTTCGTCCGCGGCTTGCTTGCCGGATCGGTGAAGGGGTGAGCAAAAAAGAAGGTGCACCCGTTGCGTCGATTTTACTTACGGAGGCTGTTGCTTTTTGGAAATGTATACAAGTGTGATGAAAGGTGCCCTCCGCTTTTAGGGGCATCTTCTTTTCAGGTAAAGAAGATAGTGCTTTTGTTGGCAACCTTTAGTGTGTCAGCCGATGGTTGCCTGTGGCTAGGATCAGAGACGGTTGACGGCTATGCAAAAGCGTAGTAAAATAACATAAACATAGTATTCTTATTTATTTACTATGAATTAAAGGTAGGTGAAAGGGGAGAGAGCAGTTGATTCAATTCCAATATATTGAGAGCGGAGGGGAACGTTTGGCGGTTTCGATTCATGATCCACCCGTGTCGGTTGATCATGATGATGCGCCTGTTGTTGTCATTTGTCATGGGTTTATCGGTACGCGGATTGGTGTGGATCGGTTGTTTGTCCAAGCAGCGGAACGATTTGCGTCGGCCGGAGCCGGAGTCGTCCGTTTTGATTATGCTGGTTGCGGGGAGAGCAGCGGAGAGTACGGAAACAACCGATTTGATGATTTCATTCGACAAACGAGAGATGTTATTTGTGCAGTGGAACGCATTCCGTCATTTGAACGTCGACCGCTTGTGCTTCTCGGCCATAGTTTGGGAGGGGCGGTGGCGACGGCCACAGCTGCATTGGATCGGCGTGTCGACCGATTGGTGCTGTGGGCGCCTGTGGCCTATCCCTATCAAGATATCGTCCGCATTGCCACACAAGGGCGAGGACAAGTCGATGCAGAAACGGTGGAGCACCGTGGATATGTATTGCCCCCTTCCTTTTTTGCATCGCTTGCTCATGCGAATCCGCTGAAGGCAGCAGAACAGTTTTCTGGTGATGTTCTTTTGGTTCATGGCACGGCTGATCACGATATTCCCGTTGCATATGCGGATGTGTACCGGGAGGCGTTTGGAAAACGGCTTGATTCACGATTTTGGAGCCATGTGATTGCAGAAGCCGACCATACGTTTTCCGCGATTTCGGCAAGGCGCCAACTATTCGACATTACGGCTGCTTGGCTTTCCCAACGCCCAGAGCGGGGAGGAGAGAACAAGATGAGAGAGGTGAAAAGCCAGGCGAAACAAGCCGTTTTTCATAAGACAAACATATAGCAAAAGTGGCGAAGGGGTTGACCGAAAACGAGCATGTGGTTTTCGATCACCCCTTCTTTCATGAACTGATGGATCGTATCATGAGCTCTTTGCATGAACTCCAATGGAGCGAAAGGCGGCAGCGGGATGGTGACTCGGCAGCCGCGCTTCGCCCCCGAACAGCTTCTCCCGCAAAGTGCCGTCTGTGTAGGCGGTTTTGTACAGTCCACGCCGTTGCAAGATGGGAACGACATATTCGATAAAGTCATCCAAATCCTTGGGGGTGACAAGATGGACGAGGTTGAACCCGTCCACTCCAGAGCGGCGGGCCCGCTCTTCAATCGCATCCGCGACTTGTGTCGGGTTTCCGATGATGACCGACTCTCTCGTCAGCGTTCCGGCTTTTTGCAACGCCTCACCGATTGTCAGCGGTTTTGTAGCGTCTTTGGTTAGCGAAGCCGCTTTGTAATGTCCGTGGTCGGTGGGACGGAACAAAAATGGTTCATGGGCTGGCTTTCCTTCATATTCAGCCAAATCATAGCCGCTCGCTCCGCTGAACTGAGCCTTGGCGGCATCGGCGCTCCAAAGGCGGCGCAATTGTTCGAATTTGGCTTCCGCCTGCTCTGACGTTTTACCCACAATGACGGTCAGAAAGGTGAAAAATTTGAGCTGCTCGGGATCACGCCCGCATTGTTCCGCTTGGCGGCGAATGTCCCCGATGTAGGCTCGCAGCCGCTCAGCAGAAGGTGCACCGACGAAAACGCATTCTGCATGTTTGGCCGCAAACGCTCTTCCCCTCTCTGAGGAACCAGCTTGGTATAACACAGGTGTTCGCTGTGGAGAAGGTTCGCATAAATGCGGACCTTTGACGGCAAAGAAAGGCCCCCGATGGCGGATCGGATGAATTTTGTCTGGATCAATCAGTACTTCTGCTGTCCGATCTTCGACAAATGCGCCATCTTCCCAGCTTCCTTCCCACAACTGATAGACCACTTCCAAAAACTCATCGGCGATTTCATATCGCTGGTCGTGGGCAATCATCTTCTCCAGTCCGAAGTTGGCGGCTGCGTTTGGCAAGTAAGAAGTCACGATATTCCATGCAATTCGTCCGCTTGTCAGATGGTCCAAAGTGGAAAACCTTCTGGCGATATGAAACGGATGTTCATAAGTCGTGCTTGCCGTTAACACGAACGAAAGATGAGTGGTGACGCTTGCCATAACAGGAATGATCAATGAAGCATCGTTTAATGGAAACTGCATTCCATCACGAATCGATGGGGATGGGCTTTGGCGATAAGTATCGTATACCCCGAGAACGTCAGCGAAAAAAACGGCGTCAAACAGCCC
Source organism: Geobacillus sp. CAMR5420 (assembly GCF_000691465.1). Lineage (NCBI taxonomy): Bacteria > Bacillati > Bacillota > Bacilli > Caryophanales > Anoxybacillaceae > Geobacillus > Geobacillus sp. CAMR5420. The sequence continues at coordinate 30,135 of NZ_JHUS01000068.1, read as the reverse complement.
TGCTTCCAACCGCTTCGCCATTTCCACCCAGTAGGGAAGTTCTTTGTAGCGGCGGTGACGTTCGCTGTCGGGATGTTTCCATAGGCCATGGGCGTTGTGCATCGCACTTGCCATCTCAAAGGCATTGAATAGTAAAGGACGATCCATGGCTTGTTTCCTCCTTTCCAGATCGGCGGCTCGCTGCGATGAGAGCCGCCGATGGGATGGTTACTGTTTTTTGAACCAATCGGGCCATACGTATCCTTTGTATTTTGGATCCTTTTTGATCAATTTTGCAAATTCTTTCGATCGGTAGGCGGCGATCAAATCGTTGACGAATGGTTTGTCTTTGTCTTCGGGACGGATGGTGACGACGATTAAATAGTAATCCGGCGTTTTTTCCAAGGCGACGGCTTCGGTTAACTTCAAGCCGGATGACAGGGCATAGTTGCCATTGATGAGCGCGTAGTCGACGTCCCCCAGCGCTCTTGGAAGCTGGGCTGGATCGAGCGGCTTGAGGATGACTTTTTTATAAAACTGGGCGATGTCATTCTCCGACGCTTTCGTAGGCTCGACGCCCGGTTTTAGTTTGAGAATGCCCAGCTGCTCTAGCATCGTTAATGCCCGCGCTTCATTGACGGGTTCATTCGGCAATGCGATCGTTGTGCCATCTTTGATTTCATCTAAAGAAGAATGTTTTTTAGAATACAAACCTATCGGAACAGTGGGAATGGAAATTAATGGATGCAACTGCATATGATGGGTGCGAGCAAAATTTTTTAAATACATCGAGTTTTGGAATACATTCACATCAATGGACTTTTGATGAAGTGCGATATTGGGCTGTACATAGTCATTGAATTCTACCAGTTTCACGTTGTATCCTTTTTTCTCTAAATACGGTTGAATGGCTTCCCGAATTTGATCGCTGTAGGGGCCGGCGGTGGCGCCAATCGTAATGGTTTTCTTTCCCTCCTGCGCCGAGGAAGAGGATGACGAGCATCCTGCTGTGCCGGCGAGCAGCAATATGAAAAGGGTGAATAAAAATGAAAAACGCTTCATAAGACCAATCCTCCTTTGGAAATCAGGTTTGAAGCATGGTTATCGCGGGCGACGCCCAGACGGCGCTTACCGCTTATCCATCCAGCGGGCGACGGAATCGCCGGCCAATTGGACGATTTGCACTAAGCAGAGAAGTACGATAATCGTTGTGATCATGACCGTGTTGTCGTATCGATAATAGCCAAAGCGAATGGCTAGATCTCTCACACCTCCGCCTCCGACGATGCCGGCCATCGCGGAGTAGCTGATCAAGCTGATGGCTGTAATCGTCAGTCCGTGGATGATGCCAGGAAGCGCATCGGATAAAAGGACGTCTTTGATGATCATCCATGGAGTGGCTCCGACAGCCGTGGCTGCTTCAATCACCCCCTTATCCACTTCCCGCAAAGCAGTTTCGACGATGCGGGCAAAAAATGGGGTGGCGGCCACGGACAGCGAGACGGCCGCCGCTGTTGGCCCAATCGTTGTGCCGACCAGCAGTTTTGTCAGCGGCAGCAAGGCGACTAGCAAAATGATAAAGGGAATCGAACGCACCATATTGACAAGAAATCCTAAAATGGTTTGCAACGGCTTATTTTCCCAAAACAGGCCGCGGTCGGTGACGAATAAGAGCACACCAAGCGGCAGCCCTGCGATGATGGCAGCCAGCAAAGAAATGCCTACCATGTACAACGTATCCCAAAACGCTTTGAGTAGTTCCGGAATCAAGGTTTCAAGCGGCACGATCGATCACCTCGACTCCTTTCGTCCGCTCGGCCACATAGCGGATGGCGCGCTCCACTTCTTCTTTCTCTCCGGTCAGTTCCAACAGCAGTACGCCGAGCGGTGTGTCATTGATATATTCGATTTTTCCGTGCAAAATATTGGCGCGCACGCGAAATGTTTGAAGAGTGTCGGATAAAATGGCTTGTTCAGCGGCGGGACCCTGAAACAAGACTCTCACCAATGTACCGCTTCGCGCTTGCCACAACCGTTCAGGCACGTCTAAGCGCAATATATGTTCGACAAATGACCGTGTTAATGGATGCCGCGGCTGGGTGAACAAATCGTACACGCGCCCGATTTCGACAATTTGGCCGTTTTGCATGACGGCGACGCGATCGCAAATCTCTTTAATGACTTCCATCTCATGTGTAATCACGACGACGGTAATGCCGAGCTCCCGGTTGATTTGCTTGAGAAGCTGCAAAATGGAAGAGGTTGTGGCTGGATCGAGAGCTGATGTGGCTTCATCGCACAATAGAACAGACGGATTGTTGGCCAAGGCGCGGGCGATGCCGACGCGTTGTTTTTGCCCCCCGCTTAATTGAGACGGATAAGCGTCCCGTTTATCAGACAATCCGACCAGCTCGAGCAATTCATGGACACGAGCCTCGATTTCAGCTCTTGTTTTGCCTGCTGCTTTCAAGGCGAAGGCAATGTTTTCAAACACCGTTTTGGATCGGATTAAGCAAAATTGCTGAAAAATCATTCCGATTTTCAACCGCGCTTCACGCAACGCTTCTCCGGACAAGGAAGTGATGTCCGTGCCCTCTACGATGATGCGGCCGGATGTGGGGCGTTCCAACAAATTGATGCACCGGAGCAAGGTGCTTTTTCCCGCTCCGCTATGGCCGATGATGCCGAAGATTTCCCCACTTTCGATCTGCAAGGACACATGGTCGACGCCGACCACTTTCGTACGATGGAGGGTGTAGATTTTGGTCACTTGTTGAATGTCAATCATGCCTTTCCTCCTTTCAACGGATGGGTGACGGATGGATGCCGGTGTTGTGAACGATTGCAGCGCCATTCGGAATGGCATGCGATGCAAACAATTCTACGACCGCATCTTCCATGGGTGGATTGTGCAACCCCGCCCGCACATCACGATAGTATTGTTGCAACGGATTGGAGCGGTGCAAACTTTTCGCCCCGGCGATGCGCATGGCCAAATCGACGACACGGTTGGCGCTGTTTAACGCAATGTACTTGGCTAATGCTAATTCTCGGTCCATTGCTGAACGTTTTTCTGGAATGGCGTCCCATCTTTCGGCGGTAAAATAAAGAACGTGACGGGCTTTCCACAGTTCCATATCCATTTCCGCTATTTTCTGTCGAACATGCGGCAGATGAATGATCGGTTCGGATACGCTGTTCGGCTGATAGTGCGAAGCAAACGAAATGGCGTAATTTCGGGCAGCGATGGCAGCCCCTAAGTAGCAAGCGGGAATGTGCAAAAGCCAAGCACGGCTCCCCCCGCCTTTGACGAACTCTAATTGATCGAGTTCGACTAACGCATCGGTGGGCAGTTCGACATGATCGAAAATGACGTCATCGCTTCTTGTCCCCCGCATGGCGATCATATCCCACGTTTTTTCAATGCGAATCCCGTCGCTTCGATGATCGACGAGGAAAAACCCGACTTTCCCCGTATCGGCGATGACGGCTGTGACCAATGAGTAGTCCAACGCTTCCGCCATGGAGGCAAATGATTTTCTCCCCGTCAGAATCCATTTTCCATCGCGTTTCACTGCGGTTGTAATCGGTTTTCCTCCTCGAGTCGGGCTTCCTGTTGCTTCTTCGGTGGCCAGCCGATTGATGACGGCTTTTCGATTCACGATTTCCCTGCAAAGCCACGCAAACGTGCGCGCATTCCATGTGCGGCGTTCCCGAATATCGTACACAAGACCTAAATGCCAGCCTGCGCACAACCCGGTGGAAGCATCGCCTTGGCTTAGGCGCTCTTGCACGAGGATCAATTCGTATAAAGACAATGATTGACCCCCGTATTCTTCTGGAACGGTCAGGGCTAAATAGTTGGTCTCTTTCAAAAGTTGGAAATGTTCAAATGGAAACGCTCCTTCCTCATCAATGCGCCGCATGTTCGGACGGAATTGTTCCGCAAGCATAGAGGCTTGTTGCAACAGTTGTTCGTGGCGCTCCGTTTTGACAAACAATCGGGACAAATCATTCGCTAAGTAGGGAATCAGATCAGGAAGCACCAATAAAATCACTCCTTATACACGGATCGGATTGGGCATGGGCAGTTCTAGATGGTCGCGCAATGTGGTTCCTTCATAGTCGCGACGGAATAACTCGCGCTTTTGCAAAATCGGGATCACATGCTCGACAAACAGCGACAGTCCATGCGGATAGTACGGAAACATAAGATTAAACCCGTCCGCCGCTCCTTGGCGAAACCACTGTTCAAGTTGATCAGCGACTTGTTCAGGCGTTCCGATGATGGTAAAGTGCCCTCGCGCTCCAGCGATTCGCTCGTACAGTTGGCGGATGGTCAAGCGTTCGCGGCGCGCTAAATCAATGATAAGCTGGCGCCGGCTTTGATTCCCGTTTGTTTCAGGAATGTCGTCGGGAAGCGGATCATCGAGTGAATAGCCTGAAAAGTCGATGCCCCCTAAGTAGTCAGATAAAAATGCCAACCCGACCTCCGGAACGATTAACTTTTGCAATTGTTCATATTGCTCTTGCGCTTCTCGTTCCGTTCGCCCGATGTAAGGCGCTACGCCTGGCATGATCAATAGATGATCAGGATCGCGTCCGATCCGTGCGGCTTCTTGTTTCACCGTTTGGTAAAAACGTTGGGCGTCCGCTAATGTCGATTGGGCGGTGAACACGACTTCCGCAACATGGACGGCGAAACGGATGCCGTCTTGTGATGAGCCGGCTTGAATCAAGACGGGTTTTCCCTGCGGCGGACGGGAAGAGTTCAGCGGCCCGCACACCGAGAAGTGGGTTCCATGATGGTTCAACGGCCGCCACTTCTCTGGATGAAAGTAGATTCCAGATGATGGATCGCGAATCAGCGCCTCTTCATCCCAACTTTCCCACAGACCGTTGACGACATCGACAAATTCGCGCGCCCGCTCATAGCGCAGCTGATGTTCCAAATGAGCCGTTCGGCTGAAATTGTACGCTTCTTCCTCATAGTAGGACGTAACGATGTTCCAAGCGGCTCGCCCGCGGCTAATATGGTCGAGCGAGGAAAATTTCCGCGCGATGTGAAATGGTTCGTTGTATGTGGTCGAAGCTGTGCCGGCCAACCCGATGCGGCTGGTCACGGCTGCTAAAGCGGCGAGCAATGTGAACGGCTCGAGCCGGACGATCTCGGCAGGGTGAGACAACGGCTCAATGGCGAGTCCGTCGCTGACAAACAGCATGTCCAGCTTCCCTTGTTCCGCGATTTCCGCAAGACGGCGAAAAAACGCGAAATCTTCGCACCATTCCGGCCGCACATCGGGGTGTCGCCATGCGGCGATATGATGGCCGACGCCCATAAGAAACAGTCCAAGCTTGATGTGTCGTCGTTTCATGTGGCTCAGCCCCTTTACTTGTTTGTTGGTTTCCAGACAACGTCTTCTATGGACACGTGTTTTTCAATGAAACCGATCGCGCGCAAGTCGTCTGCTTCTTGCTGCAAGTCGCGAACCGCTTGAGGGTCGATCCAGTGGACAGTAGATTGTCGTTTTTTCAACACGTGAATCCATGTGTCGACAGGCAAATTCGTGGCTTCATGAAGCAGCTGTGCAGCTTCTGTCGGATCGCGGCGGATTTGTTCTCCTGACTTCTGCAATGCTTGGACGAATTGACGAACAATATCCGGATGGCTGTCCGTCATAGCAGGTGAGCTGAAATAAAAGGTGCGATAGGGAACGATGCCCGTTCCATCTTTTAATAATGTATATAAGTTGAAACTTTGTTTTACATCCAGTAGAGCGCCCGCTGCATTCTATCAAAATGACTTGTTATGAAGGAAAACAGAATCGAACAATCGGAAAATCTTTATTGCAACTTATATATGTCCTTTGCTTTCAGCTACGGATAAAAAAGGATCCCAGACAACCCATGCGTCGACTTCTCCTTTTTCTAAAGCCAAGCTGGCGTCTGGTGGATTCAAATATACAGGTTGTACATCCCGAAGCGACAGACCGACAGAATGCAGGGCTTTGACCAACAGATATTCGGCGATAGATGCCTTATTGAGGGCAATTTTTCTCCCTTTTAAGTCAGCTAGCGAAGAAAGGTCGAGTCCTTTGCGTACGATGATCCCTTCAGAGGCTGGAGATGACGGCTCTCCAGCGATATAGCGAAATTGTGCCCCTTTAGCGAGGGCGAAGATGGAAGGAATATCTCCGGCTACAGCGAAATCAATGCTTCCAGTGTTGAGTGCTTCCAGAATCGAGCTGCCGGTGTTGAATTCCGACCAAGTTACGTGATATCCTTCCTGTTCGAGCTGTTTTTGTAGCTTATGTTCATGTTTCATCAACAAGATGGTTCCGCCTTTTTGGTAGCCGATGCGAATCTCGGTCAATGAACTATTGTGTGTTTGCTGTTTTTCATGGCTGCAGCTCAACAAAACCCATAAGAATAGGAAAAGCAACAATGTTGCCAGTCGACGGTTGCCTCTCAACTTCCGTCCCCCCTGTCAATGATGAAACAACTTCGCCTGCTGAAGCTTCTCCCGAACAAGCGGAATCACAGAGGCTCCCACTTGCTCAATCGTTTCCAAATGTGGGAACCCACGCAACAATACATAATCAAAGCCAAGATCGATGAATTCAATAAGCCGGTCGGCAATTTGATCAGCGGTGCCGACAAGAGCGATGGAATTGCCCGACAACACTTGTGTGAGCCCGGTCCATAAGTTTGGACCGATTTGGAAACGCCGTTTTGCGCTTGTTTTCATCAATTCGTGTAATCGCCTTGCGCCAACCGAATCACCTTTTTCAATCAGTTCATCTTTTTTTTGCTTCGCTGACTCGGATAGATGGCTGACTAACGCATCCGCTCGTTCCCATGCTTCTCGTTCGGTTTCACCCAGCACGACTTGAAAGGAGATGCTGTATTGGAGCGTTCGCCCGTAACCAGCTGCTTTTTGTTTCATTTCTTCGATTCGCTCTTTCATTCGTTCGAATGTCTCTCCCCACATCATGTACACATCCGCCACTTGCGCCGCTACTTCCTTGGCAATGTCTGAGGCTCCTCCGAAATAAATCGGCGGGCGCTGTGCGGGTTTGGGGAACAGCGAGGCGTTTTCGAGACGGTAAAATCGTCCTTCATACGTGACGGAAGGGAGGGTGAACAGTTGCTTCAACAGATGGATGTATTCCCTCGTCCGTTCATACCGCGTGTCATGGTCAAGAAAATCCCCCTCAGCCGCTAATTCGACCGGTGAACCGCCTGTCACGATATTGGGCAACGCCCGTCCATTTGTCCAAACATGGATCGTCGCCAACTGTTTGGCAAAAATAGCAGGTGAAGTGGCGCCAGGACGGGCGGCGAACAGAAGGCGCAATTTGGTCGTTCGCGCTGCGAGATAAGCTGCGACAGCCAACGAATCAAGGCAGCCTGCACCTGTCGGCAACAGCAATGTAGAAAAACCATGGGTTTCTGCTGCTTTGGCAATCGCTTCAATGTACTCTACCGTCGGCGGACGCTCCGGATTCTCGTCTGTCCCGGTCCAGCTGTTTACGTTTGTCGAATTGTTGCCAAGACCGACGAACGTACTGTCTCCGGATGTCGGGGCCATCGTAATAAATTCGACCATTTTTTCTCCTCCTTTGGATCGTCTTCAGAAAGGGAAAAGAGAGTAGAGCGTTCTCGCTTTGATTGCGCACCGTCCTTGTCAGCTAGGAACAATTGTTTCCGCTGGCAGCCGATCGCTTGATGAAAGTGAACCATTTTGCCACCGCTTTTCGAACTCTCGGAACGAAATCGGATGTCCCAACAAATAAAATTGGACGTGCTGCTCGACAGCTTGAGCGTAGGACCGTTCACAAAACGTATTCGGCGGAGCAGCGAAGGCATCGGCCCCTTTTTCTTTGGCGAAACGGAGAACTGCACTGCGGCGCCCCTCTTGCTGTTGCTTGGCGATATTCGGATAGTCTTCGTACGTTTGTGAATCCGTGTCATAAAGGCGAATGATTGCTCCTTCCATGATGGAGACAACGTTCTCCTGTTCGTCGATCACAAGAGCTATGATCATCCTTGCTCCCTCCATATAATTTCATAGTAATTCAATAGGTTTAATAAAAATATAAAGGAGCAACTTCCGTTTGTAAAATTGAAAAAATAGAAGCGATGGTTCAAAAAATATGAAGATCTGTACAACGTTCTCCCGCATAGTGGTCCAGCAAAAAACGAATCCATGTTTCCGTTGCCGGATGGCATGCTCCACTCGCAAATCGTCGCAAGATGCCGACGGTCAGTCCATGGCGAAAATCGACAATTGGCAGCGCCACTGTTCCTTCGGGAGGAGGGGTGACGGAGATTTTTGGAACCACCGCGACACCAAGCGCCGCATGAACGTAGTATTTTAGCGCCAACATATTGCTCACTTCGGTTTCATACAATGGTTGAATATCGAGTTCAATCAACTTTTTTTCCAAATGGCGCCGAAATGGGCAAGCAGCGCTTGTCACAAGGAGGCGCTCATAGGCTAAGTCGTGAAGATCGATCGATGAACGTTTGGCCAACGGGTGGGAAGAAGGAACAAGAAGCACGACATCCTCGGAAAACAATGGTTCGAAGCTTGTCCCTGTTAACGATTCCGGAGTTGCGCAAATGGCGATGTCAATGTCTCCACGCTCGGCCATGTCGATAAGCGTTTGGTTGCTATGAATTTGGATATTGAACGAAATAGCAGGGTGCTTGTTCCGGAAAGCGCTCAGCCAGGCAGGCAGACGATAGCTGGCTGTCGGTTCCATTGCTCCGATGCGGATGACGCCTCCTTCGCCCTCGATGCACTCTTTCAAGGTTTTTTGCAAGTGCTCGAAGCTTTTTAGCAAAAACGCTCCTTTTTCGCTGAGCAATCGGCCTGCTTCAGTCAACTGAAACGATTTGCCCCGTTCGATGAGGGTGACGCCGAGCTCGGATTCCAAATTTTTGATATGGGTGGTAACGGTTGATTGTGCATAGTTCAATTCTTCAGCTGCTCGTTGGAAACTACGGTGTTTCACGACCGCTTGAAATGTTCGGATGGTTCGCAAATCCATCTTGTTTCCTCCCCTCGACGTTCTCTTTTTCCCTTATAAAAAAGGCAGATTGTCCGACAGGGGCAATCTGCTTGCACGATAAGGGTGAGTGGGTGAAATCGCTTCTTACAACGAGCTAGAAACAGACAGATGAAGGGCGGAGCCCAATTCTGATAAGCTTTCATCAAGCCGGCGCTTCAATTCTTCAGGCAGCGAGTAGCCCCCTTCCGGAAGACGGGTAACCCATTGATCGACAGCGTAGACGCCGCCCAACAAGTAGCGCGCTCCCAAGGCGGACAGAACAGGTTTCAATCCGTAGTCTATCGCGAGCAAATGGGCAAGGGAGCCGCCGATGAACAACGGAAGGACGACTTTGTGCTGCAATCCCTTTTGCGGCAGCAAATCCAAGTACGCTTTCAATATTCCTGTGTAGGAGGCTTTGAAAACGGGACTGGCAATGATGATGCCATGAGACTTCTCTACTTTTTGGTTGGCGGCTGCAATGGCGGGGCTGTCAAAGCGAGCCCGCACCAAATCATCGGCCGGCAAGTCGGCTACGCGAATTTGTTCGATGGCGAATCCCTTCTGCCGCAAAGCCTGTTCGGCATACTCAATGAGTCCATTGAGGCGGGACGTGGACGATGGGTTTCCGTTGAGAATAACGATATCAGGCATGGCAACACACTCCTCTATAATTCATATAGGAATACTTGGTTTTTCGATATCGTATCACGCAACAGATGATGTGTCAATCGCCTTTTTGCAAATTTCTCCATCTTGTGTGCAAAACGGTGATGGACATCTGTTCGCTAGAATGCGGCACCCGTTTTTCCCCTTCCGTTTGGCGTGCGGCGACTTTGCTGTGAAAGGGATTCCAAATAGTCATGCTTCAAGGTAAACTAAAAAAGGAATGATCAAAAAGGAAGGGGACGCATAGGATGCTTGGAGCCATTGAAGCTGGAGGCACGAAATTTGTCTGCGCCATCGGCGATGAACAGGGGAACATCCATGAACGAGCGGTGTTTCCGACGACGGCGCCGGAAGAGACGATGGCGCACGTCATCGACTTTTTCCGTCCGCACCGCATCGAGGCGATTGGCATCGGGTCGTTTGGCCCGGTCGATTTGCGTCCGGACAGTCCAACGTACGGGTACATTACGAGCACGCCGAAACAGGTGTGGGCGCAGTTTGATTTTGTCGGCACAATGAAGCAGCATTTTCCCGTGCCGATCGGCTTTGACACGGATGTCAACGCGGCGGCGCTCGGCGAGCAGCGCTGGGGGGCGGCGCGAGGACTTGACAGCTGCCTGTACATGACGGTTGGCACCGGCATCGGCGTTGGGGCGATCATCGAAGGCCGCTTGCTGCATGGGCTGCTTCACCCGGAGATGGGCCACATATTGGTCCGCCGCCATCCGGATGACGCGTTTGCCGGCATTTGCCCGTATCATGGCGACTGCTTGGAAGGCATGGCGTCTGGCCCTGCGATTGAGCAGCGTTGGGGGAAAAAGGGGGCGGAATTGGCTGACCGCCATGAAGTATGGGAGCTAGAAGCCTTTTATCTTGCCCAAGCGATCGCCAACTACATCCTCATTTTATCGCCGAAAAAGGTGATCACGGGCGGGGGCGTCATGAAGCAGACGCACGTGCTGCCGCTTGTGCGCCGTCATGTGCAGGAATTGCTTGGCGGCTATATTCAGCACGAAGCGATTCTCGAGAAGATCGATGAGTACATCGTCCTCCCAGGGCTTGGCGACAACGCCGGCATCGCGGGCGCGTTGGCGCTCGCAGCGGCGGCAAATGAATAGCAAGAACGGCCGTCCACCGTCTTCAATCAGGCGGTGGGGCCGTTTTTTTGTTTGAAGGCAGGGATGTTGACTGATTGTTCAACAAATTTAGTCTGGGAAAATGACTATTTGGTCAAAAAATATCGTTTTTGAGTTGCATACCTTTATAACAGTAGTTTATAATCGTTTTGACCAAATGGTCATATGGGATATGGAGGCGAGGACAATGACCGATGTTCGACGGTTGGTTGAATGGCTGCAACAGCGCGGCGTACGGGTTGATTTCGTGAAACCGCGCGCGGTGTTGCCGTCGTATCGGCAATGGATGACAGCGAATGGGAAAGGAATGAGTCGTTGCCATGGATGAACGGCGCGCCCAATTTATTGAGGCGGCAATGAAATTGTTTGCCGAAAAAGGGTATCATGAGACGTCGATTCAAGATTTGGTCGAGGCATGGGGGATTTCCAAAGGAGCGTTTTATCACCATTTCGCCTCAAAGGAGGAGTTGTTGCTTTCGGTGCTCCGCTACTACAGCGAAAAAATGGTCGCTGATTTCATGGCGGACGGCGGGGAAGGGACGGAAAAAGAACGGTTTACTCGCCAGCTGGCTGCCCATTTTTCTCACATTCGCGAGTACAAAGACTTTTTGCGTATGATGATGTCGGAGCAATTGCCGAAAGTCAATCCGGAAGTGGAACGGTATATGTTCCGCCAGCATGGGCGCCTTTTTTTATGGTATTGCACCCGTCTGGCGGAGGTGTACGGAGAGGAAGTCGGTCCGTATGTGTATGATGTCGCCATGATGACCAACGGCATCATCCGACAATATTTGTTTTACTTCTTTTTTTGCGAGGAGGCGTTTGACGCGGACGAGGCGGCTCGTTTTCTCGTGCGGCGCATTGATGCGATTGTCGCCAGCTTCACGGCTGATGAGCGCCCGCTTTTGACCGAGGAGTCGTTTGCGCCATGGATGAAACTGGAGGAGCGTGAGCGCGAGCGTCAGCGGGAGCGGCTGGCTTCAGCGTTCGCCGCCGTCCGGGAGGCCGCCAACGGGCTCAATCCGAAGCAGGCGAACGATGTGCTTGAAGCCGTAGCGGCGCTGGAGGAGGAGCTGCTTGGGCGCAATGAGCCGCCGCGCGCCTATATCGTCGAAGCGCTGCTTTTGTATTTGCGGCATCAACAGGCGCCTCGACTTGCGTCGGCTTTGGACGCACTGAGCCAAGAAATGGAAGCGTATCAACGACTCAATGGATGGGAGAGAGGACCATGGAAAAAGCGATAACCGTGCCAGCGAGCACCATTCGTCATCGCCCGTTGCTCATCGCTGGACTGATCATTGCGATGCTCTTTGCAGCGTTGGACGGGACGATTGTCGGAACGGCCATGCCGCGCATCGTCGGGGAGCTTCACGGATTGGGGATTATGACGTGGCTGACGACAGCGTACATGCTCACGTCAACGACGGTCGTGCCGATCGCCGGCAAGCTCGCCGACTTATTGGGCCGTCGGATTGTCTATGTGAGCGGGTTGGTCATTTTTATGGCTGGTTCAGCGCTTTGCGGCATGGCGAACGATATGACAGAGCTCATCGTTTACCGCGGCATTCAAGGACTGGGCGGGGGGATTATGATGCCGATGGCGATGATTGTCATCGGTGACGTGTTCACCGGCAAGGAGCGGGCGAAATGGCAAGGGGTGTTCGGCGGTTTGTACGGTCTCGCTTCAGTGCTGGGCCCGCAAATCGGCGGCTTTATCGTCGACCATTTGAACTGGCGCTGGGTGTTTTACATCAACTTGCCGGTCGGCATTCTCGCCACGGTGCTGATTGCGATGGGGATAAGCAAATATAAAGCCGAAGGGCCAGTGAAATTTGACATCGCCGGGATGGCGACGTTGACGGCGGGCGTCGTCAGCTTGCTGTTGGGGTTGACGTTTGGCGGCGACCGATATCCGTGGGGGTCGTGGCAAATCGTTTCGCTGTTTGCGGCCGCGGTTGTCTTTTTCGCTTTGTTTGTTTGGGCGGAAAAACGGGCGGAGGAGCCGATCATTCCGCTTCGGTTGTTCCGCAATCGGACGTTTACGCTGCTCAATGGCATCGGCTTTTTCATGAGCGTCGGCATGTTTGGCGCGATTATGTTTGTGCCGTTTTTTATGCAAGGCATTGTCGGTGTGAGCGCCACCCAATCCGGGACGATTATGACGCCGATGATGATCACGATGATCATCGGCAGCGTCCTTGGCGGTCGACTGGTATACCGGATCGGGGTGAAGCCGCAGCTGATCATCGGCATGGCCGTTATGGCGTCCGCATTCGGGCTGCTTGGCACGATGGATGTCGAGACGTCGAAATGGACGGCGACGATGTATATGATCATTCTCGGTCTTGGCACAGGGCTCGTGATGCCGATTTTGACGCTCGCCCTGCAAGAAAGCTTTCCAAAATCGGAGCTTGGCGTCGTGACGTCTTCAAGCCAATTTTTCCGCTCGATCGGCGGGACGTTTGGGATGACGGTGCTTGGCGCCATCATGAACCACCGGTCGAGCGCCTTGCTTGACGAGCGGCTCATGCCAAAGCTCGAAGCGCTGCCGGCGCAAGCGAAAGGGCTTGTCGACCGCTTTGCCGGCATGATCCATGATGATCCGCAAGGGCTGTATTCCGTTCTGCTCAGTCCGGAAGCGATGGCCAAGATTCCAGCGCTGCTGCGCGACATGTTCGTGCCGGTGCTGAAGCAGTCGCTTGTCGATTCCCTGCAGGCGGTCTTTTGGTTCGGGCTCGTGTTTATTGCGGTGGGCTTGCTTTTAGTGTTCGGCTTGAAACGGATCGCCTTGTCCGATCGGGCTGAGGCGATGAAGCAGTTGAAGCAGGCAAAAGAGACCGAGTGAAGAAAAGGAAATGGCGGACCGCGCCTTTTCAGCGAGAAGGCGGGCCGCCGTTTTTTTGCCGCGACGAACAAACCGCTCCGAAGGGGATAAAGCATCTGGGAACGGGGGCGAAGGGGAGCGGTCGAGCTCCGTGCTTTTCATTGGCCAAGCGATTCATGCATCGCACATGGCGGGTTCACAGCGGCGTCCCGCAATGGGCGGCTTACGGCGCACCTGCATCCTCGCTTTGGCCGAAGACGCGCGAGCGGGTGAGAAAGCGGACGCCTTCCGGGCCTTCCAGTGAAAACATGCCGCCGCGCCCCGGAACGACGTCGATAATGAGCTGCGTATGTTTCCAATATTCGTATTGCGCTTTCGAAATGTAAAACGGACAGCCGCCGATTTCGCCAAGCAATACATCGGAATCGCCGACGATCAGCTCGCCTTGCGGGTAGCACATCGGTGAACTTCCATCGCAACACCCGCCGGATTGATGAAACATTAACGGTCCGTGTTTTGCTTTTAACTTTTCAATCAGCTCCAAAGCGGCCTCTGTCGCGATTACTTTTGGCTGATTACTCATCGCAATCTCCCTCCTAAAATAAAAAAGATGGATGGCAGGAAAGGCAGCGTGAATGACACGCTGCCTAAAAATTAGAAGAGTCCTAGTTTTTTCGGTGAATAGCTGACAAGCAAGTTTTTCGTTTGTTGATAATGTTCAAGCATCATTTTATGTGTTTCGCGGCCGAATCCGGATTGTTTATAGCCTCCGAATGCTGCGTGTGCAGGATACATGTGGTAGCAGTTTGTCCAGACGCGTCCTGCTTGAATGCCGCGACCGACGCGATAAGCGGTATTAATGTCGCGCGTCCATACGCCTGCACCTAAGCCATACAATGTGTCATTGGCGATCTCTAATGCTTCGTCCATGTCTTTAAATGTAGTGACTGCAACGACTGGTCCGAAAATTTCTTCTTGGAAAATGCGCATTTTATTGTGGCCTTTAAAGACGGTCGGTTTTACGTAATATCCGTCTTTTAAGTCGCCTTCTAGGATATTCCGTTCTCCGCCGGCAAGCAATTCGGCGCCTTCCTGTTTGCCGATATCAATGTACGATAATATTTTTTCTAATTGTTCCGAAGATGCTTGTGCGCCGATCATCGTTTCTGTATCGAGCGGATTGCCTTGTTTAATTTGTTTCACACGCTCTAACGCGCGCTCCATAAATTTGTCGTAAATGGATTCATGAATGAGAGCGCGGGAAGGGCATGTACATATTTCTCCTTGGTTTAAAGCGAACAACGTAAAGCCTTCGATCGCTTTATCGAAAAATTCATCATCTTTTGCCGCCACGTCTTCGAAGAAGATGTTTGGCGATTTTCCTCCAAGCTCCAATGTGACTGGAATAATGTTTTGCGATGCGTATTGCATGATTAGACGTCCTGTTGTCGTTTCGCCAGTGAAAGCAATTTTAGCGATGCGGCTGCTTGAAGCAAGCGGTTTTCCAGCTTCCACTCCGAATCCGTTCACAACGTTGACAACACCTGGAGGAAGGATGTCTTGAATTAACTCCATTAAAACAAGGATCGATGTCGGTGTTTGCTCTGCAGGTTTTAAGACAACGCAGTTTCCAGCTGCTAACGCTGGAGCGAGTTTCCATGCTGCCATTAAAAGCGGGAAGTTCCAAGGGATGATTTGTCCGACAACCCCAAGAGGCTCTTTAAAGTGATAGGCGACCGTATCGTGATCGATTTCGGATAAAGTGCCTTCTTCCGCACGGATGCAACCGGCGAAATAGCGGAAATGGTCGATCGCAAGCGGAATGTCGGCATTCAACGTTTCGCGAATCGGCTTGCCGTTTTCCCATGTTTCTGCAACAGCGAGCATTTCCAAGTTTTCTTCCATACGGTCAGCAATTTTGTTGAGGATTCGCGCGCGTTCAGCAGGGGAAGTACGGCCCCATGCATCTTTTGCAGCATGAGCAGCATCCAACGCAAGTTCGATATCAGCTGCTCGGGAGCGCGGCACTTCGCAGTAAGCTTGCCCTGTCACAGGGGAAATATTTTCAAAATACTCTCCATCGACCGGTGGAACCCATTTGCCGCCAATGAAGTTTTCGTAGCGCTTTTTAAATGTGACAAGCGCGCCTGGCTGGCCTGGTTGTGCGTAGATCATCCCCGATTCCTCCTCCATTTGAGTT
Source organism: Geobacillus sp. CAMR5420 (assembly GCF_000691465.1). NCBI lineage: Bacteria > Bacillati > Bacillota > Bacilli > Caryophanales > Anoxybacillaceae > Geobacillus > Geobacillus sp. CAMR5420. The sequence goes on along the minus strand of NZ_JHUS01000068.1, from coordinate 14,271 downwards.
TTTTTGTATTCGCTTACAGAGGAAAGAATATTATAAAAATTCTTTCCAATGAATACAATATCATGACTGGACAATACTGTCAAGTCGAAAATGTCCATGCAGCCGTATAGATGGTGATGAGAAGAGGCGCCCCGCTGCGTTTGGGGCGCCCTTGGTTGGCTTCAAGGACTTGAATCGACGGTTCGGCCATCAATCGACTTCCAAGCCTTCCAGCCAGCGGCTTGCGTAGACGCTGCAAAGATGGTGGAACACTTCGATCGCCTCGTTCGGGTCAGCTGCAAAAAAGGTGCTGGCGGCCGTTTCGTTTTCTTCGCGGACGAACTCAAGCAAAAAGTCGGTGGCGATCCGGTTGAACAAAAGAAGCGCGCCGTAGGAGCGCTCAAGCTGGCGTTTCCGCTCGAGCGGGTCATCGATGGACAAAAACGGACGCTCATAGCGGGCTGTCATCTCGGACAGCCGGCGCTGGATCTTGCGCTGGGCGTCCGTGAGCATCGCCTCGATCGTCTGTGGCGATAGAAAGGTTTGCTCGCGCAGCATATAGCCCCAAATTTGCTTGAGCGCATGGGCCGATTCGCTCGCAAACGCGATGTTGTTGAGCAGATCGGCAACGTATTGCTCGTCGTCATCGGTTTGAATGCGCAGCTTCATAATGATTTCGAGCACATCAGAATGAATTTTTTCTTTCCGCCATGATTTCGTCAGCTCATGAAGCAAGACGGAAAGCGAGCGTGCCAATTCTTCTTTCGTCATGATCAGCCAGTCCTTTCCCAGCAACATCGTTCCCTTTCTCATTGTATCATGACGGCTGTCTGGATAAAGCAGATCCGTTATGTTTCCGAATTGACGGAGGAAAACGGCGGTTTGAGCGAAGATTGGGATCCATCGTTTCATCTCTATTTCGCGCAGGAGACTCCCACTTCAACGACCAAAGGGAGTAAGTGGGAGAGGAATGCGCGTTCCCCCTTTCTTTTGTGTATGATAGAATAAAGACGTGGAGAAAACCGTTCAATAAAGGCACTCCAATAACGGCTGCTCGATGGATGGAGTTGGTTGCAGGAAACGTTGCAACCGTCAAACATCGAGCGTAGGTCTGTCTGTTGTGTGTGGAAGCCAAGTACTGCCAACAGACACTCCCATCTCCAAATGTTCACTTCGACACGGTTCGGTTGGTCAAAGGTCATCCGGAAAAAAGGAAGGGGGAGATAAAGATGAAACCGGTTCGTTTGCGCGGCCATCATTTGCTTTGTGTGCACGGGTTTCGCGGCATGGGCTACAGCCCGTCGTTCGTGGAAAAAATGTGGGAGATCGTGGCCCGCATTCGCGATGAACACGACGATTTCTCGATTGAAGTCGTCGCGGCGCTCGATGAGGCGTGCCTCGCCTGCCCGCATCATGGGGAGACAACGTGTGAAGCCGGCCCAAATTCCGATGCCCACGTCCGTTCACTTGACGGAAACGTCATTCGCCATTTAGGCTTGGAGCCAGGCAACGTGTATTGGAAGTCCGAACTGATTCGGCGGACGGCGGAACGGGTCAAGCCGGATGATTTGGACGAGTTATGCCGCGACTGCTCGTGGCTGCCGTACGGCGTCTGCAAAGAAGGAATCGCCAACGTCCGCCGCGGCAATGTGGCGCAAACGTGAGGCAGAGCGGCCGTTTTCGGAAAAAATCGAGGAGGAACGATGGAAAAACGGCGCTGTGCTGAACCATCATCCGTTTGTCAAGGCGGGGGGGGGGCTGTTGCAGCACCGTCTTTCCATTGACGAAGCACGGCGCCATCTGTTTTGAAGAGAGTCATGGCCGGCGATGGCGGCGTTTTGGGACGTTCGCGGAAATTTCTAAAAAATGAATAGTTCCATGGGCGGAAAAATGTGATATGATAAACAATTATAGAGACTTTCGACAGAAAGGGTCATGAACGATGAAAGTAGCCAAATTCGGTGGAAGTTCGGTGGCGAGCGCTGCACAATTCCGCAAAGTGGCTGATATCATCAGCTCGGATATCGAGCGCCGCATCGTCGTCGTGTCGGCGCCGGGGAAACGGTACAAAGACGATGTGAAAGTGACCGATATGCTCATCCAGCTGGCCGAACAAATTGTGGCTGGCGAGCCGCATGAGGAAACAATGGAAGCGATCGTGAAGCGGTATGCTGACATTGCCAATGAGCTGGGGCTGGAAGCCGACGGCTTTTTGGCCGAGCTTGTCGATGACTTGCAGTCGAAAATCAGCGCCTATCGAAGCGAGCCGCCTCGGTTGTTTGACGCCATTAAAGCGAGCGGCGAAGACCATAACGCAAGGCTCATGGCGCTCTATCTGCAAGATTGCGGGCTTGAGGCGAGCTACGTCAGCCCGCTTGAAGCCGGCATTATCGTCACCGATGAGCCGGGCAACGCCCAAGTGTTGCCGGAGTCGTACGACAAACTGAAGCAGCTGCGCGAACGTCGCGGCGTTTTGGTCATCCCGGGATTTTTCGGCTATTCCCGATCGGGCCATATCGTCACGTTCCCGCGCGGCGGGTCGGATATTACGGGCTCGATCGTCGCCGCGGGCGTCAAAGCGGACGTGTACGAAAACTTTACCGACGTCGATTCGATTTATTGCGTCAACCCGTCGATCGTCGCCGATGCCCGCAAGCTGAAAGAAATCACGTACCGCGAGATGCGTGAACTGTCGTATTCCGGATTTTCCGTCTTTCATGACGAGGCGCTTGAGCCGGTCTATCGCGCCGGCATCCCCGTTTGCGTAAAAAACACAAACAACCCGGCCGCTCCAGGCACGTGGATCGTCGCCAAGCGCAACCATATCGACGAACCGGTCGCCGGCATTGCAAGCGACACTGGCTTTTGCAGCATCAACATCAGCAAATACTTAATGAACCGTGAGATTGGCTTTGGCCGGCGTGTGCTGCAAATTTTAGAAGACGAAGGCATCTCCTACGAACATACGCCGTCCGGCATCGACAACATGTCGATCATTTTGCGGGCAGATCAACTCGTGGATGGAAAAGATGAGCGCATCCTCGCCCGCATCCGCGAGGAGCTTGCCGTCGATGAGGTGACGATTGAGTACGGCTTGGCGCTCATTATGGTCGTCGGCGAAGGAATGGAAAAAACGATCGGGATGGCGGCGAAAGCCACGACTGCGCTCGCCAACGCCAACATCAACTTGGAGATGATCAACCAAGGTTCGTCCGAAGTGAGCATGATGTTCGGCGTCAAAGAAGAAGTCGTCAACGAGGCGGTTCGCGCCTTGTACAACGCCTACTTCCAACAGGCAACCGTAAGCCACCTTTCCTAACGCGAAACAGGCGTCCGAAACTCGGGCGCCTGTTCTTATGTACCGAGAAGCCCCCGCTTTCACGCGATCAGCCGAAGGGGGGAATGAATCAGCGTCTTCCATCATGGATGTCCCCCAACGCCGCTCAAAATATCTTGAAAGAAGGACTTCGTTGGAACAGCCAAGTCACAGGGACAGACGGGGATGGTCTGGCTGGCAGTCTGCCTTATGGCAGGTGTCCCCGAGAATCTCCCATCTCTAAGCGTTTGCGTAGGTGGGAGAACGTTCAAGCGCTCTAGGCCGAGCTTTCTTCTTTTTTCGCTGGTTGGCGTACATAAGAGCGGCATGTTCGGAAAATACTACCAATGTACGTCAAAGAAAGCGGAAGGGAGGAAGAACGAATGCGGCAATGGCTAGGAATGGCCGTGCTTGTCGCCGTTTTCGCTTCGTTTCCGGCTGGGGCGGCGGCCATCAGCCGAAGCGAGCTTGAGCAGTACGCTGAGAGTGTCGGCTGGACGGTGAGCGACTTGTTGGACTATTTAGATCGATACGGCTTGACAGCCGCCGATTTTCGCACCATGGATGAACTGAAACAATGGCTTGGCACGCCCATCACCGACGAGCGGCTTCATGCCGTTCTGCGCCGGCACGGGCTGACGGTCGAGGAGCTCGAGGCGCTGCTTGGCCAGTTTGGCGAAACGGTGCAAGACTACACATTTGTCGAAGACTTGGACCGGGCCATCCGTTTTTACTCGCAGCACAACGCCGCCATGCAGCAAATCAACGACTTGCTTGGGGTGCTCGGGATGACGGAACAAGAAGTGCGCGCCTTCACCCGCCATATCGCCTCGCTTGACGACCCGCAGGTAGCAGAGCGGCTTTTGGTGCTTCGCGAGCGGCTGCGCCCGTTTGCGGAGACGGAAGGGCCGTGGACGGATGAAGAGCGCCACAAACTGCGGGCGATGTGGGAAGAGGGGCTTCGCTTGCTTGAACTTGAGGCGGACGTGCCGGACATCAAGACGGCCGGAGCGGAGCCGATCCACGTTCGATTGTACAACCGCCAAGGCGAGGAGGTCGCCGATATCGCCATAACGCGGGAGATGCTCACATCAGGCTACATCGTCCGCGCGGGGGAGAAAGGCATTGACGCCGGGCTGCTCGCTGTAGAGATGAAAGGAAAGATGTATGGGGAAAAACTGCCGGAGACGGCGTCGCCGTATTTGACCTATACGTTGGCCGGACTGATGCTCGCTTCCGCCGGGTTCTTTCTTTACCGGCGGGTCGGGCGGCTGAAAGGGTGAAGGAACGTGAACGGCAAGCCCGCGCGGGTTTCGTGGAAGCGCCGGGCCGCCCAATGGGCGGCGCTTTGGGCGATCGTCATCGGGGCGGCGACAGCCGGTTGGAACGGCTATTGGTACACCGTCGGTCGGATGGCGGTCAAGCGGGATGCCCCTGCGCCTTCCTCACCGCCGGCCGCAAGCCTTCCAGCGGAACGTTCGGCGCAAAAAGACGTGCCGCTTGGCGTCTACCTTGGCGAACTTGCCATTCCGAAGCTCGGGGCGGCGATTCCGGTGTATGAAGGCGTTCGTGAACAAGAATTGCGCCGAGGCGTCGGCCATTATCCGGCGAGCGATTGGCCAGGGGAAAAAGGGCATGTCGTGCTATCCGGGCACCGCGATACTGTGTTCCGCCGCTTTGGCGAGCTTGAGATCGGCGATGCGCTTATCATTCGGACGGATCGCGCCGCCATCCATTACCGCATCGTCAACATTCGCATCGTCGATGACAACGACCGGACCGTTTTGGTCGAGAAAGCGCGCCCGACGCTGACGGTGACGACGTGCTACCCGTTTCGCCTCATCGGCCGCGCTCCGAAACGCTGCATCGTCACCGCCCGCCCGGTTCGGGTTGATGCCCTGGCGTTTCCAAGAGGATGATCCACTTGCCTGCAGGAAGGCAAACAAAAAGGCTGGAAAGTGCGCTCTCCAGCCTTTTACCTTTTCCGTTCCTGCGGCGCCTTGGCATCGATTCGCTCATGCATTTGCTGGCGAAACTCTTGAAGCAGCGCCTCGCCTTGCAGCCCTTTCTTGACAAGGCCGGCCAGCACGACTTCCGCCAAATGGGTGCGCCGCGGGATCATCAGCCCTTCCATCAAGACGCTAATGTGGCCGTTCATTTTCGTGATCGAACGGACGGCGACGAGCATGTTGGCCGGGTCGTTGCTCGTGTGGGTGATCGTCACTTGCAGTTGAAACTCTGGACGCCGCTGCAAGCTCACAAACATTGGCTCATAGTCGTCATCCAAATACGCCTCCACGAGCCAGCGGTTTTGCCCGTCTTCTTTGTTGATGATCAACCCGTCAATAAACGGGATGTCTTGGCGGTGCATGTCGTCGTCGATGACCGAGAGCCCGACAAGCTTGAACGTTTTCATCTCGTCCACCTCGTTACTGTTGTCTTATCCAAGATTATAGCACAGGCGGACGAGGGAAGAAAAACGGGATGCCGCCCCTCCTGCTGAAAAACGATCTGCATATTTTCCGTCGGATGGCAAAAACGCCATTTTGCCCCGCCATTGTCGACGAAGATTTCGCCTTTTTCGCTGAATTGTATCCATAGAGTGCGCCAAAAAATGCAAAAATCGCGATTTTACGACCCAAAACGAGATTCGTTATCATAAAGGTGCGGTGGAGGAAAGGGGGGATGCGCCAACACATGATCAACCAAGTCGTGTTGGTCGGCCGATTGACGAAAGATCCCGAGCTTCGCTACACGGCCGAAGGGGCTGCCGTCGCGACTGTCACGCTGGCGGTGGCGAGAAATTTCCGCAACGCGGAAGGGGGGATTGACGCCGATTTCGTTCCATGCGTTTTATGGCGGAAAACAGCGGAACATACCGCCAATTATTGCCGAAAAGGATCGATGGTGGCGGTGACGGGGAGAATCCAAACGCGCCGCTACGATAAAAAAGACGGTCAACGCGTCTATGTCACCGAAGTCGTCGCGGAGTCCGTCCAATTTCTCCACTCCGGAAAGAAACCAGAATGGCCGGAGCACGTATAGTCGTTTCCCCATCCATGCCTTTCAAAGCGAATCCCCAAGAGAAAGAACGTGTCCCCAAACACTCCCCAACGGATGGCGCTAGCACGTCGTTGTTAGCGCTTTTTTCAACGTGGGGAGCTACATGAGCTCGGAGCACTCTTTTACGATTGTCATGATCATCGTTTCGACATGTTTTCGCTTTTTATCCGGCAGCTTCGCGAGCGCGTACACCGCTTCGCTCATCTCCCGGTTATGAAGCAAGTAGTCCAACGCCGCGAGCACCGTTTCGTGCACGTCCGCCGTTCCGTACATGTCCGTCACTTCGCGCAACAGCTCGCGCTGGCGCGTTTCGCCGCCAAGCAAAAAATCGGCGCTGACGTCAAACAACTGGCAGAGCTTCTCAAGCGACTGCACATCCGGAAGCAAGCTGCCGTTTTCCCATTTGCTGATTTGCGAACGCGACACGTTCAGCTGCTCGGCCAGCTGTTCCTGTGTCCAGCGCCGTTGTTTTCGCAGTTGTTTGAGCGTCTCCCCCAAGTTTGTCATCGTTCGTCACCACGCTTTTCATCATTACTCTTTAAAGATAGAAAAGCATGGAGTCAATGGTTGTTCCTTTTTCGCTCATTTCTATCTTTGTTTCTAAATCAGAACGGATTTGTCCGTGATTTCGTCGTTCGGCATCTTTTTTGTCCAGGAAGGACATAGTACAATTAGTTAAAAATGGTAAATTACGAACCAAAAAGAGGGGGTCAAGGTGAACATCTATCTTGCCGATTTTGTCATTTGTGAACGAAACGGGGAGAAACACGCCCAAAAAATGTACCACATCTATATTAAGGAAATGAAAAATCCGTTTTCCGTGCGGCTGAAAACGATCGCCCCGGCCAGTTTCACCGATTCGCTGCGCTCGCTGAAAAACGAAGGTGGACGGATGCGTTTTGCATCGGAAGGCGAGGCGCTGTTCCGCACGATCACCTGCTCAAAGGAAGCCCAGCTCTATTTTGTATTTAAATGCACGAGCCAGCTTTACATGTTTATCGTCAAGCTCGATCTTCGCCAAAAAAAGTTTACCGTCGCCCTTTATGAATGGAACGAACCGAGGCAAAAATACATCCCGATCCGCGCAGATGAATGGCTGGCGATGGAAAAACAGCTCATTTATGAAGTGCTGCAGTCGATTTACCTTGTCGACGATCGATGCGTGTCGTATTTGTTCACGTATCCGTCGCCTCCGAAGCGAAGCATGCCCCGTTCCGGCGCATAAACTTCTTCCTTCTTCCAATAAAAAAAATCGTTTCCTTTCATGGCTTTCGTCCGTTATACTGAAAATATAGAACATTACTATTTTTGGCTGCGGGATGTCAAGCCGGCCTGAGGAACTATCCCGCATGAGGCCTCGATGAAAGATGAAAAACGAAACAGACGGCGAAGGGAGAGGGCGCATCCGTGAAACCGAATCACGTTGTTTTCGCCGCTGCCATGGCTTCTGCCTTTTTTCTCGCGCCGGACGAGAGCCAAGCGGCGGAATGGAAAAAAGGCATGAGTTCTCCTGAAATCAAACAGCTCCAGCAGCGCTTGAAAGAAAAAGGCTTTTTCACGTATCCGCAAGCGACCGGCTACTTTGGCGCCATTACCGAAGAAGCGGTCAAGGCGTTCCAACGGGCGATGAACTTGCCAGCCACCGGCATCGTCGATGACGCCACCTACGCGAAGCTCAAAAGCGCGCCTGCGTCAAACGACACGCTCGCCATCGGTTCCCGCGGCGCGGCCGTCCGCGATTTGCAACGCCGGCTGAAACAGCTCGGCTATTTTCGCTATCCGCAAATCACCGGCTACTATGGCGCGGTGACCGCCGATGCGGTGAAGCAGTTTCAACGGGCGAACGGGCTTCCCGCCACCGGCCGGGCGGATCGTGGGACGCTTGAACGGCTGAAGCAAAAAGCAACAAGCCAGCCAGTGGAGTCGTCTGACGTGTTGACAATCGGTGATCGCGGCGACGACGTCCGCAAGCTGCAGCAGCAGCTTAAACAACTCGGCTACTTTACCTATTCGGACATCACCGGCTACTATGGGGTGCTGACCGCCGACGCCATCCGCCGCTTTCAACGCGACAACGGCCTGCCAGTGACCGGCGCGGTCGACAACCAAACCGTTGCCCGCCTCGCGAGCGCAGTAAAAGCGAAAACGACCTCCCCTGCACCGATCGAACGCGAGCGTCAAGCGGTTCGCCTCTCAATCGGCGCGCTCGGCGACGACGTCAAGCGCATTCAGACGAAGCTCAAAGAGCTCGGCTACTTCTGGACGGACATCACCGGCTACTACGGCACCGCCACCGCCGATGCCGTCCGCCGTTTTCAACAAGCGGCCCAACTCCCCGCAACCGGCGTTGTGGACGGCGAAACATACGAGCGCCTGATCGGACAAGCCCCTGCGGCGAAGCTGGACGTCATCGAACTCGTCGCCGATGCGGCTGAGCTGCTCGGCGTCCCGTACGTTTGGGGCGGCGAGACGCCGGAAGAGGGATTTGACTGCAGCGGGTTCATTTTTTACCTTTTCCAGCAACAAGGCATCGCCGTGCCGCGCACCGTCGCCTTGATGTGGAATGCAGGCGCATCGGTTTCCGCCCCGGAAGTCGGCGACATCGTCTTTTTCGCCACGACCACGAATAGCCCGTCGCACGCCGGCATCTATATCGGCAACGGCCAGTTCATTCATAGCGGCGCTTCGACCGGCGTGACGACGAGCCGCCTCGACCAACCGTATTGGAAACAGCGGTACTTGGGGGCGAAGCGGTTCTTTTAGCATGCTATATAGATGCAACGAAGAAGTTTACCATATCCTTGACGGAAAAGCGGTTTATCCCTTTTCGACTGTCGCAGGCAAGCCACAGGCTTCTCCGTCACGCCTTGGCGTGACGGAGGACCGAACAACCGCCTGCTTCACAGACTCATATATGTGTCTGTGAAGCGGCGTTGTTCGGTCGCCCGACAGTCGATCAAACGCCCGCTAAAAGCTGCAAATGGTAAAGCTTCAAATTGCATCTATATAGAACGACACCGATGACCAAAATGAGGAGGAAAACGAAGATGAAACATGCATTCCAAATGGCAGCCGCCATCTGCCTCGCCGCCGCCATCGCCCTCGGAGGAAATGGGCAAACGGTTGACGCCGCCGTCCAATGGGGGCAAGTCCAATGGAAACAAGGCATGATCGGCAAAGTCGTCATTTTGCGCGACACGCCCCTATACCGCTTGAACGGAGCAGCATGGCAGTCCGCCATGACGGCGAAACAAGGGCGCGAGTATCGCGCCTACAGCCAAAAACGGGCAGGCGGCGCCGTCTATTACAGCCTAGGCGGCGGACTGTATGCCAAACAAGGGGATGCCATCCAATACGTGCCGTTCACCAAAGACGAACTTCTCGCCCTTGTCGCCCGCTCATTGAAAGGGCAATACATTCTTCAGGCAGGAAATGAATCCGTCCCGTTCGTCATTGAGCGGCAAAAAGGAAATCGTCTGTTCGGCTGGTATTTATACGGCCAAAATATGTCATTGCCGCTTGAAGGCCGCATCGACGGCGCCGCGGTGACACTCTCCATTTATTTCAACGACAACGCCGAAGCGATCGCCGACTCGATCTCTTACTTAAAAGCGTACAACGTGCCGAAGGAAGAGATCGAAAAAATCGCCGAACAGCTCGCCAACAGCGGCGATTACGCAATGCAGCTGCAATTTTCCATCACGAACAGCCCGGAACAATTCGCAGGACAGTTCCGCTTTCTCGATTTGTACTTGAATGACCGCTATGACGTCGTCAAAATGACGCTTGGCCAACCGATGGACGTCACGGTGAAGAAAAACGATTGATGTTTTTGCGCAAAATATTTGCCAACCAAAACCATCAAACTGCCAAAATATCGTTCTAAATTTCTGTTACAGGCATATTCATATCAATGTCGCCATCGATGGCAATAATTTCAAAGGCATATTCTCTAAAAAATTTGTATTTAGGACTAGAATTTAGAAGAAAAATGTATTATTATAGGAGACGTGGAGCATTGAGGAATTATGCTCAAGTGCTAGCAACAGATGCTAGGCTTTCTAATCAGCCCAGCATCTAGCCGTCAAGGATGATATTGGTTGATGTTAGCACCTTTTAGGCAATGAATCTACTAAACGGCAGCCGTTTAGGATCATTGTCTTAAAGTTTCATAAAAACGAAGGGGGATTTTGGGCTTTATGGACAAAAAGAAAGCAGTCAAACTCGCCACAGCCAGCGCTGTAGCAGCGAGCGCTTTCGTCGCAGCCAACCCGCATGCTTCCCAAGCAGCCACGGACGTTGCGACGGTCGTCAGCCAAGCGAAAGCGCAAATGAAGCAAGCGTACTATACGTACAGCCACACGGTAACGGAAACGGGCAAACTCCCGAACATCAGCGACGTATATGCCGCCTACAACAAAGCGAAACAAGCGTATGCAAACGCGGTTGCTGTCGTGAACAAAGCCGGCGGCGCGAAAAAAGACGCGTATTTGGCTGATTTGCAAGCTACATACGAAACGTATGTATTCAAAGCCAACCCGAAATCGGGCGAAGCGCGCGTGGCTACGTACATCGACGCTTACAACTACGCAGTCAAGCTTGACGGTCTGCGTCAAGATCTGGCGAAAGCTGTCGAAGCAAAAGACTTGAAAAAGGCAGAAGAGCTCTACCACAAAATTTCGTACGAGCTCAGAACGCGCACGGTCATCCTGGATCGCGTCTACGGCCAAACGACGCGCGAACTGCTTCGCTCGCAATTCAAAGCCGAAGCGCAAAAACTGCGCGACAGCTTGATCTACGACATCACTGTTGCCATGAAAGCGCGTGAAGCGCAAGACGCCGTCAAAGCCGGCAACTTGGACAAAGCGAAAGCCGCGCTTGACCAAGTCAACCAATATGTATCGAAAGTAACCGATGCGTTCAAAGCTGAACTGCAAAAAGCAGCACAAGACGCCAATGCGGCGTATGAAGCGGCGCTTCCTTTCAAAGTTGAGAGCGTGGCCGTCGTAAATGCTAAACAAATTGAAATTAAACTGAATAAAGCAGTCGACACTTCAACAGCAAGCAATAAAAACAACTATAAAGTTCAAAAAAGCTCTGATAGCAGCGCTACAGCACTTGCAACGTTGGATGGCTCTGCTGACATTTCGATATCTGATGATGGTAAAACTGTAACGATTACAACAACTAATGGAATCATTTCACAGTTCAGCGTTGCCAATGATGCTCCGTTCAAGTTTATCGTCGAGAATTTGAAAGATAAATATGGCAAAACGTTAGATTCATACTCGACTAATTTAGTTGTGAAAGATACAGTGGCGCCGACATTGAAAGATGTGAAAGCTACTGCGAAATCTACAACGACAAGAGTGACGCTTGTATTTAGCGAGCCGGTTCAAACTAACGGGGCAATTGCCTATGTGGGCGGCCAAGCTGCTTCAGTTCAACCAGGTTCAAATGTAAACGAAGTGATTTTGACAACAGCTCAGGCGCTTGAAGCTGGAAAAACATATGACTTGACATTGCTCAATTTTAAAGATTACGCAAACAATTTCTTACAGCCGAATCCGACGACGAAATCGTTTACTGTATCCAGTGATGCAGTGGCGCCGACTGTGCAGGATGTCAAAGTTGTCCGTGACAACCTCATTGAAGTGACATTCGACAAAGCGATGGACGCATCGACATTCGCAGGTTATACACGGGTGCTCGATTTGAACGGCAATCCACAAGGTGGAGTGATCACGGCGACTATTAAATCGGGCACGGCAGGCAAAACGGTTCGCTTAGCGTTGGGAAGCGCAGTTCCGTTTAACGACAGCGGGGTGTTCTCTGGTACTCTCGTGCTTGGGAACGGTATCAAAGATGTTAACGGTAACGCGAAATCCGCTACAACGCACAGCATCACCTTGACAAAAGATACTGCTCGTCCAACAGTGGCTGGTGCTTCTTATGTTGCTGCTGGCGGCCAATATGCAGGCAATACGTATACGAACGGTGCCATTGTTTTGAAATTCAATGAGGACGTAGCGAAAATTGGCTCCGACTTCAGATTGATCACAGCTGGAGGCGAAGATTTCACGAGCCGTTTGAATGCTGGCGGTGCTGCAGTAAACAATGGTGATAACACAGAAGTCATTATTCCGCTTAACAGCTCTTTGAGCGCTGGGACGTATACATTGCGTGTCGGCAATGATGTAGTAAAAGACTTGTCCACGCAGGAAAACCGGAACGCAGCAGCTGTTACAACCTTTACGGTCGGCGCTTCGTCGGACAGCTCCAAGCCAGTGGTGAATGAAACATCTGTATCGGCTGTAGCTGCAACAAACCAAACGTCCGGCACGACAATCTCGCTGACGATGACGGACAACGTCGGCTTGGATTTGGCCACAGTTCAAGATGTCAACAACTACTTGTTAAACGGCAAGCCGTTGCCGTCTGGAAGTTATGTAACGATTGCGCATAACGGCGGAAGCTCAAGCAGTGCAGCAACAAACATTACTGTTACGCTCAATATTCCGGCGAAATCGATCACGAAAGACGACACGTATGCATTGAATATTAATAACATTAAAGACAAGGCTGGAAACATCGCTGATCCGAAAGTGGCAAACGTGCGTTTGAAAGACGATGTTTCGCCTGAATTGAAAACAGCAACTATTTCCAGCAATGGATTACTCGTCCTTGGATTCTCGGAATCTGTAAATCAAGTGGGAGCTAGTACGCCTTCTGACTTCCAGTTTGTCATCAATGGTGTAGAAGTCGCAACTACGTACAACGCTAACATCGTTCAATTTGACAATGGTACTGGAACTGACGCTGGCAAATATGTCGTCACCTTTAAAGCAAAAGTAGATAAAGGTGCTGACAATAATGAAGCAACTACTGCAGATAACCGCTTGTACTTGGATGTAAACGGAAATAATGCGTTTGATTCCGGAGATATTCTCGTTCAAACGGGAACGACCAGAGCGGTTGGTGATGCAACGCTTGATGTTAACTTGCTGTCTGCTTTGAAAGTAAAAGTCGTGAACAACGCTGCTGTTAAAGATCAAAGCACCCTTCAAAATCCGATTCAAGTTGGAACGACAATTACAGTTAAGTGATGTTGGCGGAAAGAGGGTCCACCCTGGACCCTCTTTTTTGCATTCCGAATGTGTTTTCCCCTTGCTGATCGGCTGAGGATATGATGGTCACCTTGATGAGTTGCAATGTGAAAGTCGGAGGGCAGATTGATGAATAAAAGCGATCATCATACTCTCCTCCTTAACTGTCAGAAAAACATCAAGGAGCCTCATTGTTTTAAGGACGTTAAAAATCGAGACAATCTGATTTTGGTTTGAATTAGTACTGTCCTCCTAATTCCGAAAAAAGGGAAAAATGGTACAATAAAAAGAGAGACAAGTCCGCGCTGGCTTTAATGGTGGAACTAAGGGAACGAATAGTTTCGTCTCCATCAATTGCGGTAGGGAGAGGGATGGGCAGCTATGGAGATATACGTGGCGAGGCAGCCGATATTCGATGTTGAACGGAATGTGGTGGGGTACGAGCTGTTTTACCGAAGCGGTAAGGGCAATTTTTATGATGGGTTGAATGAGGACCAAGCTACCTTGGAAGTGCTGATTAACAGTTTTATGAACATTGGGATTGAGAAGTTGACCAATGGAAAGCCATGTTTTGTTAATTTTACAGAGAATTTGTTGAAATATGAAGTGCCCTTGCAGTTTCCGCCTGCTGCGATCGTGGTGGAAATTTTGGAGACGATCTCGATGTCAAACTGGCTTTTGTCTGTGTGCCGTAAGTTGAAGTCCCGTGGATACACGATCGCGCTCGATGATTTTGTGTTAGATGGCTCTTATCTTCCACTGTTTCCATACATAGATCTCGTCAAAGTCAGGCGTGTTGATTATCCA
>NZ_JHUS01000067.1:0-5431 GCF_000691465.1 Geobacillus sp. CAMR5420 | reverse complement strand
TCAAAACTGTCGAACTCGGGGGAGAAGCGAGGATTGAAATTTCTGCCGTTACGCAGATGACTGCAACATCTATGTGAAAAGTCTGCGGGCAGGACAACGGGTAAAACAAAGCATTCAACGGTTCTTGGAGAAAACGCTCAAACTCAAAGTAAACGAGGAGAAAAGTGCGGTGGACCGCCCGTGGAAACGGGCCTTTCTAGGGTTTCGCTTCACACCGGAACGAAAAGCGCGAATCCGGCTCGCCCCAAGGTCGATTCAACGTCTAAAACAGCGGATCCGACAGCTGACCAACCCAAACTGGAGCATATCGATGCCAGAACGAATTCATCGTGTCAATCAATACGTCATAGGATGGATCGGGTATTTTCGGCTCGTCGAAACCCCGTCTGTCCTTCAGACCATCGAAGGATGGATTCGGAGGAGGCTTCGACTCTGTCAATGGCTTCAATGGAAACGGGTCAGAACCAGAATCCGTGAGTTAAGAGCGCTGGGGTTGAAGGAAACAGCGGTGATGGAGATCGCCAATACCCGAAAAGGAGCTTGGAGAACAACGAAAACGCCGCAACTCCACCAGGCCCTGGGCAAGACATACTGGACCGCTCAGGGGCTCAAGAGTTTGACGCAACGATATTTCGAACTCCGTCAAGGTTGACGAACCGCCTAGTGCGGACCCGCATGCTAGGTGGTGTGAGGGGACGGGGGTTAGCCGCCCCCTCCTACTCGATTGCAATGGTGACCTTCTATTTTTGCTTGGGTTGCTTCTTTTCCTGCTCTTTTAGAAAAGACAGTCCTTAAAGGCATATTCTCTTTGCGAATAATGGATTATTTGAACAGCCTTTCTGCTTCCTTATCTACTCCTCTTTTTGTATATTCAAAGACGAGTGACCAGTATAGAGCAACTTTTGCTGTGGACCACATTTTTTCATTTTTGATAGTATATAATACGTCCCTAATTTTAAACGGAATGAAGAGTATTTGTTCCATTTCCCATTTCCCCGGGATTCCTCTGCTGCGTTGTTTCATAATTTCTTCGGCTTTTTCTTTACAGTGCGCAATGCCGATGATATTCCATTGATAGTATTGTTCATCTACACCGAACCCAAGAAATTTTATATTTTCCCTAGGGATGACAACGCCTAGTTCCTCTTCTGCGCCACGTACAGCAGTATTAAATAGGTCCGGCCCTTGTCCTACCGCTTTACGGTCGTGGGAAGGATGGATTGCTTCGACAACGCTAATATCCAACTCGTTTGGCCGCACCCCGCTTTCAGGCGATCGTTTGGTTAAAATGACGTAATTGTCTGAAGTAATGACAGTGATGGCTACGCCAACGCCGTTTGCTAGCGCTGGGATTGGTTGCCTAACTGTGTTTCCGGCCAAGTATTTCTCTCGGATTGTATAACCGGAAGGAAGTTGTTTATCTAGATTCATATTTAACGCTTTAAATGTATAATAATCTGAAGGAACGAACGAAAAAATGACTTTCATATCCTCATTCACTTTTGTTCGTAGAATTGAATATTTTTCGAGAGAGAGCAAAGGTCCATTCCAACTGTAGCTTTCCCCCCGTTGTTTCTTTGCATCTTCCGCTTTTTCTATTTCTCTCCTCAAAATTTTTAAATCACTGGGAAGCTCAACTGCATGGTTGTTTACTCTTGTTTCAATATTTTCAGGAGAGTAGGTCATAACGCCATCTCCGTCACAAACAATAAACGAAGTAGTTTCATTCCCAATGGTAAAATATGAGGGATCTTTAATAGTTTTTGGCTTTGCAAGGAGGCGCTTCATGTATTTGACAAATTTCCCCCAAGCCTCCTTTAGAGGGTCTCCTAAAATGACCCCGATGATCACACCGAGAACAGCATTGATGATGTCCCGCAACATTGCATACTCCCCTTGCAAATAAAAGCTCCAAGTTTTTATTTAATCATAACATTGATGAACGATGCGTGTCACTCCTTTAATGTCGGCTGTCATTCCTTTTTTTCTATCTCCCAACGGTTTTTTGATGTGTTCTTGCTAATGTTGAGCTGTCAATCGCTCGTCGGACGGAGGTTTCAATGATAATATACAGCATGAATGCGGAAAGGAAGATGGAAAAGATCAACCATTCCCAAGAATAGGACATTGTGCTTTCCTCTATCTCTTTCGATATTGTCTGTTTATTTCCTCATATTTCTTTTGTTTTTCCTATCAAAATTTTGTTGCTTTTATGGTAATATAGAAGTGAAAGTGATTGAATCTGAGCGAGGGGGATGGGCATTGCAAAAACGGAAGAAATACGCGGCGGCGAGCGTGGTGTTGGCGTTGGGGCTGCTTGCTCCGGCTGTGTTGCCGACCGCAGCGGGCGCGGAAGACCGAGATGTCGTCAAGCTGCGCATTTTAGAGACGACGGACGTACATATGAATCTTGTCAACTACGATTATTTCAAAGATAGTCCGACGAATGAGTTCGGGTTGTCGAAGACGGCGCGTTTGATCGAGCAGGCGCGCGCTGAGCAGCCGAATACGCTTCTGTTTGACAACGGGGATTTGATTCAAGGAACGCCGCTTGGCGACTATGTGGCCAAAGTGAAGCCGCTGCAAGACGGAGAAGTGCATCCAGCGGTGAAACTGTTGCATTTGTTGAAGTACGATGCGGCGACGGTTGGGAACCATGAGTTCAACTATGGCTTGGATTTCCTCAATGAAGTGTATGACGATGCCAAGCTGCCGATCGTGAATGCGAACGTGTACCGTGACGATCATGACCAAAATCCGGATAACGATGTCAACTATTTCACGCCGTATCAAATTTTAGAGAAAGAAGTCGTTGATGAAGACGGGGAGAAGCATACGCTGAAGATCGGCGTCATCGGCTTTGTGCCGCCGCAAATTATGGATTGGGACAAAGCGAATTTGCAAGGGAAAGTGATTGCGAAAGACATTGTGCAGTCGGCGCAAAAGTATATTCCAAAAATGAAAGCGGAAGGGGCCGATTTGATCGTTGTGCTATCGCACTCGGGCATTGAGACCGGCGGAAACAGCCCGAATATGGAAAACGCATCGTATTATTTAACGCAAATTCCGGGGGTCGACGCCGTGTTGACCGGCCACCAGCATAAAAAATTTCCGGCGCTTCCGGGAACGACGCCCGATTTTCCGGATGGGAACGGTATCAACAATGAAACAGGCACGATCAACGGTGTTCCGGTGACGATGCCGGGGGCGTGGGGCGATACGCTTGGGGTTATTGATTTGACGGTCGAGCAAGTCGACGGAAAATGGAAAGTGACGCAAGCGAAAGCCCAACTCCGTCCAGTGTATGACAAGGCGACGAAAACGCCGCTTGTCGACAGCGACCCGGCCGTTGAGCAGGCGATCCAAGCGGAACATGAAGCGACGATTCAGTACGTCCGCAGCCCGGTTGGAAAAACAACGAGCCCGATCAACAGCTATTTTGCGCTTATCAAAGACGATCCGTCCGTGCAAATCGTCACGAATGCGCAAAAATGGTATGTCGAAAAGATGTTGAAAGGGACGAAATATGAAGGCCTTCCGGTGCTGTCGGCCGGCGCTCCGTTCAAAGCCGGCGGACGCGGCGGGGCGAGCTACTATACCGACATCCCGGCAGGGGAAATCGCCATTAAAAACGTTGCTGATTTGTACTTGTATCCGAACACGGTGTATGCGCTGAAAATTACGGGAGCCGAGTTGAAAGAATGGCTTGAGTGGTCGGCGGGGCAATTCAACCAAATCGACCCGAACAAGACAGACGTTCAGCCGCTCATCAACAATGACTTCCCGACGTACAACTTCGACATTATTGATGGAGTGACGTACGAGATCGATGTCACCGAGCCGGCGAAATACGACAAAAACCAAAATGTGATCAATCCGAACGCGAGTCGGATTAAAAACTTGAAATTCGAAGGCAAGCCAGTGACGCCGAACATGGAATTTATCGTCGCAACGAACAACTATCGGGCGACGACAAACCGGATCATCAATCCGGGCGGGAAAAACACGATTTTGGCTGCGCCGGATGAAAACCGGCAAGTGATCATCGATTACATTCGGGAAAACGGAACGATCAACCCGTCGGCAGATGGCAACTGGCGGTTTGCGCCAGTGAAAGGGAAAGCGCCGGTGACCGTCACGTTTGAATCGTCGCCGGAAGCGCAAAAATACTTGCCGCAAGACGGCAGCATCCGCTATGTCACCGCCTTGCCGAGCGGATTTGCCCAATATGAATTTGCCTTGCCGCTTTGGAAGGAAGAAAAGCCCAACCCGCCCAAGCAGCCCGAGAAGCCAACCACTCCTCCAGGCCAAGTGAAAAAAGTGTACTGGGATGGCGTGGAGTTGAAAAAAGGGCAAATCGGCCGCTTGACGGTGCAAAAGCCGATCAATCTATGGAAGCGGACGAAGGATGGGCGCCTTGTGTTCGTCCGCATCTTACAGCCTGGGGAAGTGTACCGCGTCTACGGGTATGACGCGCGCTTCGGCGGGCAGTACGCGGTCGGCGGCGGGTATTACGTGACCGACATCGACACGCACATTCGCTACGAAACGCCGTCAAAGGAGAAGTTGAAGCAAGCAAATGGATGGTAACATCAAACACGGCCTTGTGCCGCCATTCATGGCGGGCAAGGCCGTGTTTTTTGCCTCAATGATAGAGCGGAATGTCTTTACAACGCGATCGCAGGCATCAAGGCCATGCCACCAACCGTGGTTCGGTCCAACGGACGAATTCATCAGTCCACGGTCGGGTTGTGATCGACCAAGCGATAGTAGAGACGGTCGTTTTTCTAGGAACCCAAACCGAAACCGAACCGCCATTGACTTTGAACTCCCCCCATCCATCACTGTTGATGGTGACGGTGTCACTCCGGTTGCCGGTAAGGTCATAGAACACTTTTCCGGCGTGTTGTTTGCCAACGTACATCCATTTGCTTCCTCCCGGCCCATCGGTGATCAGTGCGGCCAGTCCGGATCCTGGTTTTTCAGTGACGCCTTCCCTTGTCCACCCGATGATGTCGGAGTGATCAAGATAATCATGTTGCGTTCCATAAGCATAATCCCTGCGCGCGATGAGGAGCGGATCGATTTTGCTTTTCAGCGAAGGAATGTTATATTGTGGAATGCCATAATAGTCACCATAAAAGACGCACGGGTATCCTTCCTGCCGAGTTAGAATAAAGGCGTAAGCCAACGGTTTGAACCATGGGTCGACCCATGACTGCAGCGCTTGGCCGGGTTCGGTGTCATGATTATCAACGAAGGTGACGGCCAATGTCGGTTGATCTTTCATCGTCTTTGGCGAGGAGACCCCCACTTCAACGACCAAAGGGAGTAAGTGGGGGAGGAATCGCTTTTTTTGTTTTTGTATCACTAAAAAATATGATATAATATATAATATAATATATTATATAATACCCGTGGTGCTAGATAA
>NZ_JHUS01000066.1:0-8841 GCF_000691465.1 Geobacillus sp. CAMR5420 | reverse complement strand
ACCTCAAACGATGACCGCATTGGTGCTATGAACCTTCAACGAAAAGGAATAGAGTACATCGTTGAAGGAACGACACAGGCATGACCTGCGTCGTTGGGCAGTTGTCAACCTGCCCCTGATGCAACCCCAAGTCAAGGAAGGAGGACGAAGTCCGCTCGCACTTCTGGGGAGTTGCAAGCCTCCACTTCAAGCGTTAGCTAAGTGGGGGTAGTTGACGAGAGTATTGGTCATTAACGTGCGCATATCAAATGCGCCCCCTGATTTGGAAGCGGTATAAAATTTGTTGTGTAACGGGGCATCAAACAAAGACATCGTTCCGTTTGTTTTCGTAATGTAATTGTGCAACTTGTTGATGTCATAGCTCCAATATTCCCCGACGGTAAATAGCGGCTTGCCAGTCTGAGAACGCACATACGACAACCAATCAGGAAAAAAACTGAACTTAATATGCTTGACGGCATCAAGCCGGAACCCATCAATGTTCGTTGTGTTGACATACCATTTCCCCCAGTTTTTCAGCTCGGTCACGACTTCGGGATGATCCATATCAAGGTCGGCATACATTAAGTAGTCATAGTTTCCGTTTTCCGTGTCTACTTCCCAATCCCACGCTTTGCCGATGCCGCGGAATTTGTAAATGCGGCTTAATTTTCGGCTTTCGTCCCAATCAACGCCGTCAAAATGGTACCAGCGCCACTTAAAGCTGGAGTAGGTGTTGCCCCGCCCGGGAAAATCAAATTTCGTCCATGCTTGGATTTGATAGGTGCCCGAGATTTCTTGGTTGCGGTCGGACGGATTGACTTCGACGGCGTCCACCCATTCCGTGCCGTCGGCGCCGCCTTTATGGTCGAACACGACATCGGCGTACACTTGCATTCCAGCGGCGTGGGCGGCTTGAATGGCTTGAAGATATTGAGCTTTTGTTCCATATTTTGTGCGGACGGTCCCTTTTTGATTGAATTCGCCGAGGTCATACAAGTCGTATACTCCGTACCCTACGTCGCTGCGGCTTGTTCCTTTGTAAGCGGGCGGCAGCCAAAGAGCGGTGATGCCAAGGCTGGATAAGTTGTTGGCTTCATTGGCCACTTTGGTCCAAACGTGCCATCATCCGGCAAGTACCATTCAAAATACTGCATCATGGTGCCGTTAAACGGTGCGGCAGCCTTGGCGTGCTGTCCTGTCGGGCAGAACAGCGAGGCAGTGAGCAAAAACGCGAGCAGGAACACCCACCCTTTTCGAATGATGCGGTGAAACGTTAGTACAATGCCCTTCCCCCTTAATCGAATATTACATTCGACGGTTTGGATTCCAAAAAATGAAGGGAAACGATTGCATAAAAAGAGTAAACAGGAAGCAAAACCTCGAACGTTTACGTCTATTATAATTTTTGTTTGTAATCGTTTTCAATATCGAATTTAAACGATTTTGAGTTAGGAGTGAATCGAAAATAAAAAAAACAGAGGGGAATATAGTTGAAATATTCTGTTTATTCGTATAAGATAAAGATTGATGAAATCGTTTGCATCAACTGTTTTGTGCAAACGATTGCACAAAGGGATATAAAAAGGAAAGGAGAGAAGGAAGTTGGCCAAACAAAGGAGAAGGGAGCGGGGGATGATCAAGAGGGCAAGGAGAATGCTATCATTGGTTTTGGCATCGGTGTTGTTGCTGGCATTGACTCCTTTCCAGGCGGTTGCCGCTGCGAACGAAACAGGAAGTTCTAGCGCTCTAGGGAATGGGGAGCATCGGTGGACGGCTGAATCCACGGCCTCGCAGCCACGGACGATCACGCTAGTCGGCAATTTGCAAGATGAGTTGGGCCATACGGCGGAATGGGACCCGGGGGCATTGGCGACGAGGATGCATGATGAAGGGAATGGGCTTTATACATTCACCGGGACGCTGCCAGCCGGGACCTATGAGTACAAAATTGCGGTCAACGGCAGCTGGGATGAAAATTACGGCGCCGGCGGCCGCAATGGCGCAAATCTGGTGTTGAAGCTGGATCGGCAAACCGAGGTGACGTTTTATTACAATGACCGGACGCATGCGATCGCTGATTCGACATGGTATACGGCGATTGCGAAGGAGAAACAGCCGCGTCTTGTCGGGACGGTGCTGCCGGCCATCGGCTATGAGGGGGAGAGCAACGGATGGACTCCGGGGACATCGACGGCGCTGTTGACCGATGATGATTTTGACTCGGTGTACACGTTTACGGCGCAGGTGCCGAAAGGATCGTATGAATATAAAATTGTCCTCGGAAACAATTGGAATGAGAGCTACCCACAAGAGAATGCACGCTTAAATGTTTTGGAAACGACGATCATTACATTCTTCTTCAATGCGAAAACAAAAGAGGTGTACACCGACTACAACCCCAATGGCTCTGACGGTGTTGTTCAGAAAGACCGATTAAAACACAATACATGGGATACGCTGTACCGCCAGCCGTTTGGTGCGGTGAAAGCGGGAACGAAGGTGACGCTTCGTCTGGCGGCGAAAAAAGGGGATTTGACGAAGGCGGATGTGTATGTGAAAAATGCGACGACCGGAACCGCCAAAGTCTACACGATGGAAAAAGTCGGCGTGCTCGGGGATGATGAATATTGGGAGGCTGCGTTTACCCCTTCTGCGCCGGGGGTATACGGTTATAAATTTATCGCTGTCGATGCCGGGATGAAGGCGGAATATGGCGAAGATACGAAAGAAGGACAATGGGGGAGGGCGGTCGACAAAAATGCAGAGCTATTCCAGCTGACCGTCTATGATCCGAATTACAAAACACCAGATTGGATGAAAGAAGCGGTTGTGTATCAAATTTTCCCGGATCGGTTCTTTAACGGCAACCCTTCAAATGACAACAGCAAGCAGCAGGCACGCGGGGCGCAGCCGATTGAGCATCGCGATTGGTCGGATTTGCCCGATAATCCGCGCCTGAAAGGAACGAGCGGCTACGATGGCGACGGCGAATGGTCGAATGACTTTTTCGGCGGAGACATCGCTGGAATTGAACAAAAGTTGGATTATTTGCAGTCGCTTGGGGTGAACACGATTTACTTAAATCCGATCGCCAATGCGCCATCGAACCATAAATATGATGCGAGCAATTACAAAGAATTGGATCCGATGTTCGGTTCCCCGGAAGAATTCCAATCGTTTGTGCAGGCGCTTGCGAACCGGGGAATGCATCTCATCTTAGACGGGGTGTTCAACCACGTATCCGACGATTCGATTTACTTTGACCGCTACCACCGCTATCCGACCGTCGGCGCGTATGAATATTGGGAAGCGGTTTACGATTTGATAAATGAAAAAGGATTGAGCGAGGAAGAAGCGCGGAAACAAGTGGAAGAGAAGTTCAAACAAGAGGGACAGACGTTCAGCCCGTATGGGTTTCACCTTTGGTTCAATATTGAAAACAAAAAAGTCGATGGCCATTATCAATACCAATCATGGTGGGGCTATGACAGTCTGCCGGAGTTTAAGTCGGTGACGGGGGAAAAAGTGCCGCATCCGAGTGAATTGAACAACGATGCGCTCGCGAATTACATTTTCCGTGAATCGGATTCGGTGGCGAAAAGCTGGATTGCCCGCGGCGCCTCCGGCTGGCGGTTGGATGTGGCCAATGAGGTGGATCCGGCGTTTTGGCGCGAGTTTCGCCAAGAATTGCTTCAAGGGTCGTACGACCGCGGTCCGACGTTAAAAGAGGGGGAGCAGCCGCTCATTTTAGGGGAAATTTGGGATGACGCATCGAAATATTTTCTAGGCGACCAGTACGATTCCGTGATGAACTACCGGTTCCGCGGGGCGGTGCTTGACTTTTTGAAAAACGGAAATGCAGAAGAGGCGGACAAGCGACTGACGGCCATAAGGGAAGACTACCCAAGTGAAGCGTTTTATGCGCTGATGAACTTAATTGGTTCCCATGACACGGCGCGGGCGGTCTTTCTGCTTGGGAACGGAACGGATTCATCCGAGCGGGCGGAGCTTGATCCGAATTATAATGAGGAACTTGGGAAAAAGCGGCTCAAGCTGGCGGTGATTTTGCAGATGGGATATCCGGGAGCTCCGACGATTTATTACGGCGATGAAGCGGGAGTAACAGGCTCAAAAGACCCAGACAACCGCCGCACGTATCCGTGGGGCAAAGAAGATCAAAATCTATTGTCCCATTATCAGAAAGTGGGGCACATTCGCCAGCACCATCAATCGTTGTTGGCCCATGGCGACATCAAGACGGTGTATGCGCAAGGGGATGTATACGTATTTGCCCGCCAATACGGGCGTGAAGTGGCGCTCATTGCTGTCAACCGCGGCAATGAGGACAAGACGGTGGCTCTTGACGTCGCTTCGTTGCTTCCGAATGGCACCGTACTCACGGATGAGTTGCATGATGGCGAGAAAGCCACGGTCGCTGGCGGAACGTTGACGGTCACGATTCCGGCCCTGGATGGACGGATGATGTTTGGGGCGGTGACGGTGGAAATGCCGGCAGCAGTCAGCAATTTGCAGGCGAGCCCTTCGGATGGCCGTGTCATGTTAACGTGGGAAGGAAATGCGTCGAGATACCGAATTTACGAGTCCACGTTAAGAGGGGCCGGTTATACGATGGTGCAAGAGACGGAAACAACTTCGGCTACGATCGGTTCGTTGACGAACGGAACAGCCTATTACTTTGCCGTTGCGGCGGTCGATGAAAACGGGAATGAATCACCGAAGGTCGAAACGAATCGCGTCGTTCCTCATTACCCGCTGACGAGCGACAATGTCCAGTTCGTGACAACGTTAAGCGATGCCACACTGGATTTGTCAAAGCCGCAACAAGTGGATGTCCATGTCAACATCGACAATGTGACAAGCAAAGGAGCAGCTGATGGGTTGCAAGCGGTGTTGCAAGTGAAAGGCACCCGTGACGAAACATGGAAAGAATACAGAGCGTCCTACCAAGGACAAGACGGCGACGCCAACGTGTTCCGAGCTGTCTTCACTCCGCTCGCCGCAGGGACGTATACGTATCGTTATGCGCTGACGACCAACCTTGGCGAGGAATGGGTGTATACAGCAGAGAAGCAAGTGACGTTTGCGGCAGACAGTAGCGACCAAATAGCGCCAGCAGACGCCATCGAGCTGCGGCAGCCTGCGGTTGAATCGGGACAAGTGAATTTATCATGGATGTTTGTTGGGAAAAAAGATGGGGATGCTTATTTGTTAACCATCGAGCGCAACGGTGATATCGTGCATACAACCACTTCGATCGGCGATTCATTTACAGACTACGATGTCGAAAACGGCACCGAGTACACGTATGTTGTCAAGTTGTATGACCGCGCCGGCAATGTTGTGGCGTCAAACACGGTCAAGGTGACGCCGGACATTGTGATGGTGAAAGTGATTTTTAAAGTGAGAGCGCCGGATTACACACCGTTGGATGCCCGAATTACGATTCCGAACAGCTTGAACGGCTGGAACACAGGGGCCTGGGAGATGTCGCGCAACGGTGCGGTGACGCCCGATTGGCAATTTACCGTCGAGGTGCAGGAAGGGGAAACGATCACCTATAAGTATGTGAAAGGCGGATCGTGGGATCAAGAGGGGTTGGCCGACCATACGCGTGAGGACGACAACGATGATGACGTGAGCTACTACGGGTATGGGGCGATTGGCACCGACTTGAAAGTGACGGTCCACAATGAAGGAAACAATACGATGATTGTGCAAGACCGCATTTTGCGCTGGATCGATATGCCGGTCGTCATCGAAGAGGTGCAAAAACAAGGGAGTCAAGTGACGATCAAGGGCAATGCCATTAAAAATGGCGTTTTGACGATCAACGGTGAGCGGGTGCCGATTGATGGCCGGATGGCATTCTCGTACACGTTTGCGCCGGCCAGCCATCAAAAAGAAGTGTCGATTCATATTGAACCATCGGCCGAAAGCAAAACAGCCATTTTCAACAACGACGGCGGAGCGATTGCGAAAAACACAAAAGATTACGTGCTGAATTTAGAAACGAAGCAATTGCGCGAAGGGAAGTTGACAACGCCGCCAAGCAACGGCGATTCTCCAGGAAGCGGTTGGCCGGGCAGCGAAACGCCGTCCCATGACGGAGGGGCAACACCAGGCAACGGCACCTCTCCGGGCAACGGTGGTCCATCGGATGGCACATCCCCTGGGGGGAGCGTTCCGCCGGGCGGCACAGCTCCGCCGGGAAACGGAGCACCTCCATCAGCACCGCCGCAAAAACCGTCTCCATCGAAACCAAAAGAGAAACCGAGAAAGCCAACCACTCCTCCAGGCCAAGTGAAAAAAGTGTACTGGGATGGCGTGGAGTTGAAAAAAGGGCAAATCGGCCGCTTGACGGTGCAAAAGCCGATCAATCTATGGAAGCGGACGAAGGATGGGCGCCTTAAGTTCGTCCGCATCTTACAGCCTGGGGAAGTATACCGCGTCTACGGGTATGACGCGCGCTTCGGCGGGCAGTACGCGGTCGGCGGCGGGTATTACGTGACCGACATCGACACGCACATCCGCTACGAAACGCCGTCAAAGGAGAAGTTGAAGTTGGTGAATGGGGAGTAAGCAAGAAAGCGAGGCTGTCCGAATGAATGGGGCAGCCTCGCTTTTTGCACGTTTATTGTTCACTCGTGACCGTAACCGCCAACCCGTCCGCATCATAGGAAAGGGCAATCACAAGGCCGTCTTTGTGAAAGGCGAGTGCAGGCGGGTAGCCTTGGCCAGAATCGGACTGTTCATACTCGTTTCCAAATAGCGTGATGAGCTGTTGTTTCAGATTGTTGTAAATCGCTGTGAGCTGATCGTTTGTGTACTCCTTTCCGGCATCGAACGAGTAGCCGTAGAAGGCCAGCTTTCCGTTTTCAAATCCGTAGACGAGCAGTGTATCGTATCCAAAAAGAGAAGTCGAATAGACCCAGGCTTGGCCGCCGTCTATATTTTCTTGTAGGATAAATTTTGCGGTTTCCAACTTCTTGACTTGAGAAGTGGACATGCCGAGTTTTACTCCACGGAACAGCTGTTCCATTTTAACTTGATTGAGTTTTGCTTTGGAAGGAGTTTCGTATTTTACCCGGGCATCGCGATCGACATAATATCCGCCGCCTAACCCTAACATGCCAGGTTTAAACGTGTAAATGCGATAGACTCCGCCGGCTTTTAACGTTTTTATGTAAACTTTCTTCTCTCCTTGTAACTTATAAAGCTCGGTATCTTTCAAAACAGTTAATTTGCCGATCTGTCCCTGCACCAATTCCATGCCGTTCCACCAAACTTTTGCTTGTGCATCGTGGGTGTGAAATGGCGACAGAAGGATTCCGGCGCTTAGCGCTGAGACGGCTAGAAATTTTTTCATGATCTTCATAAAGTATGCTCCTCTCTTACAAAGATGGAAGAATAATATGATCCATTTTAACCGATCTTTCACTCTTTAGCCAAGTCCGTTGGAAATCTTGTTTGACGAAATGTTGACCTTTGCACCGCCAAAGCGGCCTCTTTTTCGTTGAAATCATTCTTTTTTCTCTTTTCTTTTGATGGAAAGGTATCTATGATGAAAGAAAAAGAGAAAGGAGCATTCCCGTTAGGAGCTTTTCCGGGGACTTGATCAAAAAAAGCCCTCTTGGTATGATGCAGGGGTGTCAAACACATCACTCACCATACCAAGGAGGACTTCAGATGAATTGTACACAAAACTATAAAATTGATCAAGTCACCGAACAAACGCTTGTCGTGGGCATCGATATCGCGAAACGAACCCACTACGCCTGCTTCGTGGATGACCGGGGGCGTGTGCTTCGCAAATCGTTCCCGATCTTCCAGTCGAAAGAGGGCTTTCGCCAGTTGTATGAAGCGATTCAGGAGGCGATGCAAGCGTTCGGGAAGTCAGAGGTGATCGTCGCGGTGGAGCCGACCGGGCACTACTGGTTGAACCTCGCCTACTTCCTTGAGGAGCACGGGATCCCGTTGGTCATGGTCAACCCGGCGCATGTGTGCCGGTCGAAAGAACTCGATGACAACCTGCCGACGAAACACGACGCCAAAGACGCCCTGGTCATTGCCAGACTGGCAAAAGACGGACGATTCCTCGTCCCCCGGCTGCTGCACGAGATCGAAGCCGATTTGCGCGTCGGGAGCACGCTCAAAGAGAAGCTCCGCAAGGAACAGACGGCGGTGAAAAACGCGATCGTCCGCTGGACCGACCGATATTTTCCAGAGTTTTGGACGGTGTTTCGCGACCTGGGGAAAACGGCGCTTTCGGTGCTGGAGTGGACGCCGCTTCCATCCGATATGGCCGGCCGGACGGTGGAGGAGCTTCTTGAGGTGTACCGGCAAAGCGAAAGGCTGAAATGCCCGCAGAAGGCCAAAATTCAGGCGTTGATCAACGCCGCGAAGGACTCGATTGGGGTGACGGAAGGGACGACGATGGCCCGGTTTGAGATCGCCGCGCTCGTCCGCCGATACCGCCAATTGGAGGCTGAGGTCGCCGCGTTGGACGCCGAGTTGAAGGCGTTGGTTCAAACGACGATGGAGTATCAATGGCTGAAAACGGTCGACGGGTTGGGAGACGCCACGATTATCGATCTGTTGGCGGAGATCGGCAGCTTCGCCCATTATCGGGACCCGCGCCAATTGGTGAAGTTGGCGGGCCTGACGCTCAAGGAGAACTCCTCCGGCCAGCGCAAAGGGCAAAAGCACATCTCCAAACGGGGACGGAAACGGCTGCGATCGGTGCTGTTTCGGGCGATGATTCCGCTGATCCGGCACAACGAGGCGTTTCGCGAGCTGCATGAGTATTATACGACCCGCCCCGTCAATCCGCTGACCGGA